>NZ_FYDU01000034.1:0-1364 GCF_900187575.1 Pseudomonas sp. Irchel 3A5
CAGCTCGCGACTGGGTCCTGTACGCCACAGGGCTCAGTCCGCCTAGCCTCATTTTGATGCGGTCGTGGTTGTAGTAACTGATGTAATCATCCATCTCGGCCTGCAACTCTTCAACGCTGCTGAAGCTCTTCAGGTAGAAAGACTCCGACTTCAGCGTCCCGAAAAAGCTCTCCATAGCCGCGTTGTCCAAGCAGTTTCCTTTACGGGACATGCTTTGCTTTACGCCTCGCTCCTTGAGTTTATGGCGGTACTGAACTTGCTGATATTGCCAGCCCTGATCTGAGTGAATCACCAGATTAGACTTGTCCTGGAGGCGCTTGAAAGCGTTGTCCAGCATCGTGGTGACCATTGCCAGGCAAGGGCGGGTGTCCATCGTGTAAGCCACGATCTCGCCGTTGTACAAATCCATGATCGGTGACAGGTAGAGCTTTTGTTGCGCGATCTTGAACTCGGTGACGTCCGTTACCCATTTCTGATTGGGACGTTGCGCAGTGAAGTTTCGCTCCAGAAGATTGGGTGCCAGTGTGCCAACCACCCCTTTATAGGCTCGATATTTCTTGGGGCGTACAACCGACTTGAGCTGTAAGACGCCCATCAATCGCTGCACCACCTTGTGGTTGACCAAGACCCCAAGCTGGCGAAGGACGGCAGTAATCCGCCGGTACCCATAAAGTCCTTTCTCCTGATCATAAATGCCCTGGATCTGCGCTTTGAGCGGGGCATGCTTGTCCGGTAATTGCAGCACGCTCCTCTGATAGTAAAAGGTGCTGCGAGCCAAACCGGCCAGCGTGAGCAGACCTGACAAGGGAAATACTGGCAACAAAGACATGACCGTTAGCGTTTTTTGCCGATGGGAGATCGCCTGCTCGTTGCCGCCGTGATCTCCTCCAACTTTTTTAGGTAGGCGTTCTCCATGCGCAGGTACTCAAGCTCTGCCAGCAATTGCTTGCGTGATCGATCGGCGTCATCCGCAGGTAGTGATTCAAGAGGCGTAGCTGATTTCTTTGGCATACGAGCAGGCCTTTTCGAGATGCTTGCAGAAGGATTTTCAAGGCCGTCACTGTAATACTGACGCTCCCAGATGCCTATCTCGGAGGGCTGACCTATGCCGAAACGAGCGGCGACCTGCCGATATGACAACCGTTCGGCGCGTCTGCATTCGATGACTGAGCGCTTGAAGGCCGCGGTATAACGCTGGCCGCATTTGCTAGGACTGGCATCGCCATGAGCTTCAAATGCAGCAACCCAGCGACGTAACAAGCTAACGTCGATTGAGAAGTGTCGAGCGACCTTTCGATAGCCATCAACGTCATTCAGATAGGTCTGGACGGCTGTGTGTTTGAACTGCGCTGAATACTTACCCA
>NZ_FYDU01000031.1:0-5560 GCF_900187575.1 Pseudomonas sp. Irchel 3A5
GGGCAGGAGCACTATCTACAATAGAGGCTCTTGGCCTTAGGAGCTCAACAGCTTCCTGCTCTCCCTCGATGATCAGTCGAGAACTATGGCGCGGTGAGGCGCTAGAGTCGAGATACAAGGAGCTCACCGAGGTTACGAGGCCAGCGATAGCGATTTGTCTGACACTCCGCCATCGCTGGCCTCGTAACCTCGGTGAGCTCCTACAGGTCCATGTATGCCATCAAGAACGCGGCTAAACCGAAAGAACAAACCGACACTCAGCAGCGTCATCACCCGACGGCCGCTCTAGCCGAAAACCACAGCGCTCAAGCACTTTCCTGGAACCAAGGTTTTCCTTGAAGACATAAGCGACCAGTTGCACAAGCCCCCAACGCTCTTTTGCCTGTTCAATCATATACATCAAGGCCAGTGTGGCCAGCCCCTGCCCGCACGCGTGCTGATCGATTCGATACCCGACCTCAGCAGTCTGGCCTGACGAACTCATGCCTTTCAGATTTGCCCGCCCGACTATTCTCCCACTGGAATCCTCGATAACAAATGGATGCCAGACGCCAATGGCAAAGTCAGCGAGATAGCAGTCGATATGCTCCGCGACACCTTGCAACGAATAGAAGTCAGGCTCGCGGGCATCAATGTGCGATTCAAACCACTCACGGTTACGGACTTCAAACGCCAGCAACGCTTCAGTGTCGGCTGAAGTTAACTCACGAATTCTAAAAGGCTTCATGGGCGTTTAACGCTCTGATGAACTTGAAGGTAGGCCGTCAACATCAGCGTCAATTGCTCTTCGAGGCAGGTCTCGAAGTCAGGATTGCCATGCCCTTCGAGCAAGGCACGCACAGGCCCGACCACTGCCGTATGCGAGATCGAGGCAATCAGGGCGGGATTGTCAAAATGTGCGTCAGACGCAGTGGTCAGCATGCTCGTCATCGCGACTAGCATACGGGCGTTTATGCGGGCGACCAGTTCGGCTCCGCCCCGCTCTGCTGCGATGGCGTAGAGCGCTTTCGACACCACCGGATCACGCAGTTTGACGGCTAGAAACGCCACGATAAAACCCGACGCCATTTCGGCCACTGTTTTACCGTGGCATCGACCGCAGGCGAGCTCAACAGTATCGACAACTTCCTGCAGATGCTTTTCGAGCACCGCAGCCAGCAAAGCATCGCGATTCGGGTAGTACTGATAGACGCTGCCTACCGACATTCCGGCCCGCTCGGCAACCCGCGTGGTGGTGCAGCGGGTCAGCCCGTACAGGGTCAAAACCTGAAGGGTCGCGGTGTGAAGTGCTTCTACCGTCGCGACGGATCGGGCTTGGACCGCTGATTTTCTTGGCTTTAACGATGCTTTTAGCGTGCTCATGGAATGCGAATTCAAAACCTGAAGGTTCCTTCATATCATAGTTTTTCCTCAAGCGAAGCAAGAGCGATAGATATGACGGATGTTTTAAACAAAAGAGGCAACAAAAGCGGCACGTTCAATCTCGGCGACCGCCAGGTAAAACGAATCGGTTACGGCGCAATGCAGCTCGCAGGCCCCGGCGTATTTGGCCCGCCGAAAGATCGTCAAGCCGCGGTGGACGTGCTGCGCGCAGCCGTCGAATCGGGTGTAAACCACATCGACACCAGCGACTATTACGGGCCGCATGTGACCAACCAGATTATTCGTGAAGCACTGCATCCCTACAAAGATGACCTGACGATAGTCACCAAGGTCGGCGCGATTCGCGGCGAAGACGGCTCCTGGATTCCAGCCACGTCGAAAAAAGACCTGACCCAGGCTGTGCACGACAACCTGCGCAATCTGGGCCTGGACGTGCTGGATGTGGTGAACGTGCGCACCATGTTCAGCGCAATGGGAACAGCCGAAGGTTCGATCGAAGAACAAGTGAGCGCCGTTGCAGAATTGCAGCAGCAAGGACTCGTTCGCCATATCGGCATCAGCAACGTCACGCCCACGCAAATCGCTGAGGCGCGCAAACTCGTCAATGTCGTTTGCGTTCAGAATCTCTACAACATTGCCCATCAGCACGATAACGCTGTGATCGATGAACTGGCGCGTGATGGTATTGCCTATGTACCGTTCTTTCCGTTGGGCGGGTTCACGCCGCTGCAGTCGTCCGCGTTATCGACCGTCGCGCAGCGACTCAGCGTCACGCCAAAACAGTTGGCACTGGCATGGCTGCTGCACCGTTCTCCCAACATCCTGCTGATCCCGGGCACATCCTCGGTGGCTCACTTGCGGGAAAACCTTGCCGTGAGCGAGCTGGTTCTTTTGGATGAAATCATGGCAGAGCTGAACGCCATCGCGGATTGACCGCAGGCGATCAGAATTGAGCTTAAAAACCGGTCGATTACCGGCCGGTTACGCGCAGGTTTAAAGCATCAGCTTGCATCAATCCCTGACCCTATTTAAAAACCGGAACCGAAGTCGAACGCTCATCAGATTGCTTCTGCTGACGCAGTCGGTTTCCGATTTCAGCAATGTTCGCTTCACCGGCACGCAGCGCTTCGTCGTTGGTGTGCACGGAGTAATAACCGAGCTTAAGATCATAGGGATGAGGCACGGCCGAGCCGAGAACGAAGGTGGCACCTGTTGCCCCGGCCGCGAGGATGACGGCTTGGCTGCCGCGCTCGAAGATCACCATCTCGCCCGCCACGATTGAATCTGGCGAGCTGACCGAACCGCGACTGAGGCTCATCCAGAGCGACTCATGTCCCTGCGGCGGTGTATAGGTCCAGGACTCACCGGCAGGAATAGTCACCAGCAAATAGTTGATGCCGTCAGGAGCGCGAACCGGGCTCTGGACACCTTCATACCGGCCAACAATGACCCGGGCCAGGCCTGCACTGGGCATCGTGTCGGCTTCCAGATACTGGCTGTCAACCTGACCGTTCTCAAGCTCCGGTCCCAGCGCAAGCCATAGCTGGAAGCCCTGAACCCGGGCTGACGTTCCTGCCGACATTTCTTTGCCGTGCCATACGCCGCCACCGGCACGCATCCACTCAACTCCGCCATAGGCAATCGCCCCGCTGCCTGCCTCAGGATCATCAAAGTGCATGTTTCCCTCGGTGACCACGGTGACGGTGGCAATTCCCGAGTGCGGGTGCATCGGCATGCTGCCAAGGAACGACTTCGGCCCTTCAAACAAATCCAGAAAAACAAAGGGTTTGATCAACTGCCCATAGTCGGAGGGGCTCATCAGCCTGACGATCGGGCCATGGCCACTGCCCGTGGTGCGATGGCTGATATGACGTGGGGTGACTAGGTTAGCAACGGCTGATGCGTTCATGAGATTTACCCTGAGAATATGAGCGAATGTTCTGCCCTGATCGGCAGAGACTGTTTGCGTGAGCCCATATTAGGGATTCGGCATCATATTGATTAGTCGCTACAATCGATTTGGACTCATCCATTTTTGGCTTAATAAGATGATTGATCTGAACGATGTGGCAGTTTTTATCCAGGTTGTCGATGCTGGCAGCATTGCCGGCGCGGCGCGGCGTATTGGTGCACCGTCCAATACGCTCAGCCGCCGCATCAAGCAGTTGGAGGAAAAACTCGGTGCCAGGCTACTTCATCGATCTACACGCAAATTGACACTGACCGATGCGGGCAAATCCCTTTATGAACAGAGCTCTGCTCAGATCACTCAACTGATCGAGATCAGTAGCAAATTGCTTAACGGCAGTCATGAGCCTGCCGGTAGAGTCAGAGTTGCCGCACCAGCAGATTTTTTTGAAGTGTTCGACATGAATTTTGTCGCGGACTTTCTCACTCGATATCCTAAGGTCCAGCTCGACTTCCTGCTGGGTGACCAACGCAATGACCTGATTGCCGAAGGCATAGATCTGGCGTTCAGAGCCGGGGCAATGCCCGATTCAAGCCTTGTGGCACGAAGAATCAACACGGGTCGTCGCTTGCTTGCAGCAAGTCCCGCTTACCTCGCGGCTCGTGGAGTACCGCCGGACATTCAGGCGTTAAGCGATCATGACTGCGTTTGCTCCCCTCACCCCTCGGGCCAGACGTCATGGACCCTGGCCAACCCGGCAGGATCAACGCGAGTCGATATCGCTGGCAGACTCTGCGCCAGCACGGCACAAGCGCAGTTGAAAGCAACCCTCTCAGGTCTGGGTATCTGCTTTTTGCCTGAGTCGGTATTGCGCCCAAGCTTGAAAAGTGGACGTCTTGTAGAAGTGCTACCGGACTGCGGCCAGCAGAGCAACGATCTGTTCATCGTATTCCCCAGCCGCAAACAAATCCCCCTCGCCGTCAGCACCTTCGTGGATGAATCGATAGCACATCTACAGCAAGTACTTTTGGCGTAAGGGGATGAAAAGTCAGAAGCAGACAAGCAGTCATTTCAACCTGCCACCGCGCTGATCCGGTCCGAGATCCACTGATGGCTGCGCGCAAGAACCCGTCCCGTCATCGCAGTAGGAAAGTGAATGAAGCCGTGCGCACAAACGGGCATTACGTGTACTTCCACTTCCGACGGCTTCGCCCATCGTTCAGCCATCTGCACGGTGTCGTCCAGCAGCGGGTCCAGCTCACCAGCAAACATCAGCGCAGGCGGCATGCCCGTGAGGTCGCCGTATAACGGCGATAACGGCGGTTGACGACGCTCTTCATCAGTGGCGTCCGGCGTCAGCAAACGCAACGCATCGACCATACCCGGGCCATGCAGCACCAGGGTTTCAGGACCCGCAGCGTGGACGCTTGGCGTTCCGGTCAGGTCGTAAACGCCGTAGTACAGGACCGCCCCGCTCACTCGTCGAAGCAAATCCGGCCACGCTTTAAGCCTTAGAAGAGTCGCCGCCGCCAGATGACCACCGGCCGATTCCCCGATGATGATCACGGGTAAACCGGCGAACTCCTCACTGGCACCACTCAGTAGCCAGCGCGCCGCAGAAAGACAGTCATCCATCAAACCTTCAACGGGCGTCGATACCGCGAGGCGATAATCAACCGAGACCACCGCGACTTCGCATGCTTTCACTAAAGCAAGATTAAGGTCGTCGTTCATTTGTGCATTACCGATGACCCAGCCACCGCCATGGATATCAAGCACCACGCCTTTTGCTTTGCCTTTGGGTCTCAATATCCGCACGGGGACCGAAACGCCATCGACACCGACTGAACGTTTTTCTGCCTGCTGCCCCTGTTTAGCCAGCTTGCCCGCGCTACCGACTTGACCCGCTTTGAGCAGCGTCTGAATCACCCGAGGCGTGAAGCGATTGCGGATTCGAAAACGCGGTAGCCAGCCGAGCTTTTTGTTGAAGCGCTGCATTTCTGCGATTTCATGTTCGCTAAAGGACTGAAGCTCGTCGTGATTCAATGGGTGGTCTCCAGGCAAAAAAATACGAACTTCCGGGTGAAACCTGTAGCTGTAGATACCGTCTTGACCCTCATCGAGCAAGCGCGATGTCAGGGTCATAGGGTTTCCCCGACTTGAGCACTCCGTACACCAGATGCAACAGCTTGCGCATGGCCGCACATATGATTTCCTTCGGGGCCTTCCCGTTCGCCTTCATGCGTGTTTTGAGGGCCATAAGGACCG
>NZ_FYDU01000032.1:0-5535 GCF_900187575.1 Pseudomonas sp. Irchel 3A5
AGCGATCAGGGGTTCTGGAATTTAATCTTGACGATGACCTACTCTCACATGGGGAAACCCCACACTACCATCGGCGATACATCGTTTCACTACTGAGTTCGGGATGGGATCAGGTGGTTCCAATGCTCTATGGTCGTCAAGAAATTCGGTTGCCGGTTCGTACCTTGCGGGACGCCTCAGCCAATGGGTATGTGATAGTTCGGTAATGTGCGAACAAACTCTCGGTTCGTGTCGTCTTCACAGTCACCGCAATCTGTCTTTTTCAAGTCGCAGATTGCTTGGGTGTTATATGGTCAAGCCTCACGGGCAATTAGTATGGGTTAGCTCAACGCCTCACAGCGCTTACACACCCCACCTATCAACGTCGTAGTCTTCGACGGCCCTTCAGGGAACTCAAGGTTCCAGTGAGATCTCATCTTGAGGCAAGTTTCCCGCTTAGATGCTTTCAGCGGTTATCTTTTCCGAACATAGCTACCCGGCAATGCCACTGGCGTGACAACCGGAACACCAGAGGTTCGTCCACTCCGGTCCTCTCGTACTAGGAGCAGCCCCTCTCAAATCTCAAACGTCCACGGCAGATAGGGACCGAACTGTCTCACGACGTTCTAAACCCAGCTCGCGTACCACTTTAAATGGCGAACAGCCATACCCTTGGGACCGGCTTCAGCCCCAGGATGTGATGAGCCGACATCGAGGTGCCAAACACCGCCGTCGATATGAACTCTTGGGCGGTATCAGCCTGTTATCCCCGGAGTACCTTTTATCCGTTGAGCGATGGCCCTTCCATACAGAACCACCGGATCACTAAGACCTACTTTCGTACCTGCTCGACGTGTCTGTCTCGCAGTCAAGCGCGCTTTTGCCTTTATACTCTACGACCGATTTCCGACCGGTCTGAGCGCACCTTCGTACTCCTCCGTTACTCTTTAGGAGGAGACCGCCCCAGTCAAACTACCCACCATACACTGTCCTCGATCCGGATAACGGACCTGAGTTAGAACCTCAAAGTTGCCAGGGTGGTATTTCAAGGTTGGCTCCACGCAGACTGGCGTCCACGCTTCAAAGCCTCCCACCTATCCTACACAAGCAAATTCAAAGTCCAGTGCAAAGCTATAGTAAAGGTTCACGGGGTCTTTCCGTCTAGCCGCGGATACACTGCATCTTCACAGCGATTTCAATTTCACTGAGTCTCGGGTGGAGACAGCGCCGCCATCGTTACGCCATTCGTGCAGGTCGGAACTTACCCGACAAGGAATTTCGCTACCTTAGGACCGTTATAGTTACGGCCGCCGTTTACCGGGGCTTCGATCAAGAGCTTCGCGTTAGCTAACCCCATCAATTAACCTTCCGGCACCGGGCAGGCGTCACACCCTATACGTCCACTTTCGTGTTTGCAGAGTGCTGTGTTTTTAATAAACAGTCGCAGCGGCCTGGTATCTTCGACCGGCATGAGCTTACGGAGCAAGTCCTTCACCCTCACCGGCGCACCTTCTCCCGAAGTTACGGTGCCATTTTGCCTAGTTCCTTCACCCGAGTTCTCTCAAGCGCCTTGGTATTCTCTACCCAACCACCTGTGTCGGTTTGGGGTACGGTTCCTGGTTACCTGAAGCTTAGAAGCTTTTCTTGGAAGCATGGCATCAACCACTTCGTATTCTAAAAGAACACTCGTCATCAGCTCTCGGCCTTAAGATCCCGGATTTACCTAAGATCTCAGCCTACCACCTTAAACTTGGACAACCAACGCCAAGCTGGCCTAGCCTTCTCCGTCCCTCCATCGCAATAACCAGAAGTACAGGAATATTAACCTGTTTTCCATCGACTACGCTTTTCAGCCTCGCCTTAGGGACCGACTAACCCTGCGTCGATTAACGTTGCGCAGGAAACCTTGGTCTTTCGGCGTGGGTGTTTTTCACACCCATTGTCGTTACTCATGTCAGCATTCGCACTTCTGATACCTCCAGCAAGCTTCTCAACTCACCTTCACAGGCTTACAGAACGCTCCTCTACCGCATCATCCTAAGATGATACCCGTAGCTTCGGTACCTGGTTTGAGCCCCGTTACATCTTCCGCGCAGGCCGACTCGACTAGTGAGCTATTACGCTTTCTTTAAAGGGTGGCTGCTTCTAAGCCAACCTCCTAGCTGTCTAAGCCTTCCCACATCGTTTCCCACTTAACCAGGATTTTGGGACCTTAGCTGACGGTCTGGGTTGTTTCCCTTTTCACGACGGACGTTAGCACCCGCCGTGTGTCTCCCATGCTCGGCACTTGTAGGTATTCGGAGTTTGCATCGGTTTGGTAAGTCGGGATGACCCCCTAGCCGAAACAGTGCTCTACCCCCTACAGTGATACATGAGGCGCTACCTAAATAGCTTTCGAGGAGAACCAGCTATCTCCGAGCTTGATTAGCCTTTCACTCCGATCCACAGGTCATCCGCTAACTTTTCAACGGTAGTCGGTTCGGTCCTCCAGTTAGTGTTACCCAACCTTCAACCTGCCCATGGATAGATCGCCCGGTTTCGGGTCTATTCCCAGCGACTAGACGCCCTATTAAGACTCGCTTTCGCTACGCCTCCCCTATTCGGTTAAGCTCGCCACTGAAAATAAGTCGCTGACCCATTATACAAAAGGTACGCAGTCACCCAACAAAGTGGGCTCCCACTGCTTGTACGCATACGGTTTCAGGATCTATTTCACTCCCCTCTCCGGGGTTCTTTTCGCCTTTCCCTCACGGTACTAGTTCACTATCGGTCAGTCAGTAGTATTTAGCCTTGGAGGATGGTCCCCCCATGTTCAGACAAGGTTTCTCGTGCCCCGTCCTACTCGATTTCATGACAAGGAGATTTTCGCGTACAGGGCTATCACCCACTATGGCCGCACTTTCCAGAGCGTTCCGCTAATCTCCAAGCCACTTAAGGGCTGGTCCCCGTTCGCTCGCCACTACTAAGGGAATCTCGGTTGATTTCTTTTCCTCAGGGTACTTAGATGTTTCAGTTCCCCTGGTTCGCTCCATACACCTATGTATTCAGTGTAAGGTAACTGTCTTATGACAGCTGGGTTCCCCCATTCAGACATCTCCGGATCACAGTCTGTTTGCCGACTCCCCGAAGCTTTTCGCAGGCTACCACGTCTTTCATCGCCTCTGACTGCCAAGGCATCCACCGTATGCGCTTCTTCACTTGACCATATAACCCCAAGCAATCTGGTTATACTGTGAAGACGACATTCGCCGAAAGTTTGTTCTCACAAACTTTACCTTAGCCTGGACACACACCAGTGAAAGAGGTGCCCAGTCTATATTTCTATCACATACCCAAATTTTTAAAGAACGATCTAATCAAAGACTAGAAATCAACACTCACCATCGAACCGATGGAGTGCTCATTTCTAAGCTTTTAAACAGAAGCAGTAAGTGGTGGAGCCAAGCGGGATCGAACCGCTGACCTCCTGCGTGCAAGGCAGGCGCTCTCCCAGCTGAGCTATGGCCCCGTATCCGGGTGTCGTACGCGCTCTGACCAACTTCACCAGGTAACTGGTGGGTCTGGGCAGATTCGAACTGCCGACCTCACCCTTATCAGGGGTGCGCTCTAACCAACTGAGCTACAGACCCAAAATCGGGTGTGCAAAGCAAAAGCTGCTTCTAATCGTCTTCTTCAATGAATCAAGCAATTCGTGTGGGAGCTTGTGCTGCAGCTGAGTCGTCGATTAAGGAGGTGATCCAGCCGCAGGTTCCCCTACGGCTACCTTGTTACGACTTCACCCCAGTCATGAATCACACCGTGGTAACCGTCCCCCCGAAGGTTAGACTAGCTACTTCTGGTGCAACCCACTCCCATGGTGTGACGGGCGGTGTGTACAAGGCCCGGGAACGTATTCACCGCGACATTCTGATTCGCGATTACTAGCGATTCCGACTTCACGCAGTCGAGTTGCAGACTGCGATCCGGACTACGATCGGTTTTATGGGATTAGCTCCACCTCGCGGCTTGGCAACCCTCTGTACCGACCATTGTAGCACGTGTGTAGCCCAGGCCGTAAGGGCCATGATGACTTGACGTCATCCCCACCTTCCTCCGGTTTGTCACCGGCAGTCTCCTTAGAGTGCCCACCATAACGTGCTGGTAACTAAGGACAAGGGTTGCGCTCGTTACGGGACTTAACCCAACATCTCACGACACGAGCTGACGACAGCCATGCAGCACCTGTCTCAATGTTCCCGAAGGCACCAATCCATCTCTGGAAAGTTCATTGGATGTCAAGGCCTGGTAAGGTTCTTCGCGTTGCTTCGAATTAAACCACATGCTCCACCGCTTGTGCGGGCCCCCGTCAATTCATTTGAGTTTTAACCTTGCGGCCGTACTCCCCAGGCGGTCAACTTAATGCGTTAGCTGCGCCACTAAGAGCTCAAGGCTCCCAACGGCTAGTTGACATCGTTTACGGCGTGGACTACCAGGGTATCTAATCCTGTTTGCTCCCCACGCTTTCGCACCTCAGTGTCAGTATCAGTCCAGGTGGTCGCCTTCGCCACTGGTGTTCCTTCCTATATCTACGCATTTCACCGCTACACAGGAAATTCCACCACCCTCTACCATACTCTAGCTTGCCAGTTTTGGATGCAGTTCCCAGGTTGAGCCCGGGGATTTCACATTCAACTTAACAAACCACCTACGCGCGCTTTACGCCCAGTAATTCCGATTAACGCTTGCACCCTCTGTATTACCGCGGCTGCTGGCACAGAGTTAGCCGGTGCTTATTCTGTCGGTAACGTCAAAACACTTACGTATTAGGTAAATGCCCTTCCTCCCAACTTAAAGTGCTTTACAATCCGAAGACCTTCTTCACACACGCGGCATGGCTGGATCAGGCTTTCGCCCATTGTCCAATATTCCCCACTGCTGCCTCCCGTAGGAGTCTGGACCGTGTCTCAGTTCCAGTGTGACTGATCATCCTCTCAGACCAGTTACGGATCGTCGCCTTGGTGAGCCATTACCTCACCAACTAGCTAATCCGACCTAGGCTCATCTGATAGCGCAAGGCCCGAAGGTCCCCTGCTTTCTCCCGTAGGACGTATGCGGTATTAGCGTCCGTTTCCGAGCGTTATCCCCCACTACCAGGCAGATTCCTAGGCATTACTCACCCGTCCGCCGCTCGCCACCAGGTACAAGTACCCGTGCTGCCGCTCGACTTGCATGTGTTAGGCCTGCCGCCAGCGTTCAATCTGAGCCATGATCAAACTCTTCAGTTCAAACATCTTTGGGTTTTGAGAAAACCCTAAACTTGGCTCAGCAATCGTTGGTTATTTCTTTGATTTCTCGCGGAGTAACTTACGATGCTGATAATCTGTTGACTTCAGTCTGACAGCGCAAGCACCCACACGAATTGCTTGATTCAATTGTTAAAGAGCGGTTGGTTAAGAGCTTTCGTCTCAACCGAGGCGCGCATTCTACAGCAGCCTCTGTATCTGTCAAGCGGTTATTTTAAGAAGTTTTCAAAGTTTCCTTTGCAACTTCAACCACTTGCGCTTCGATCAACATCAC
>NZ_FYDU01000029.1:0-26710 GCF_900187575.1 Pseudomonas sp. Irchel 3A5
GCAGCAACCCAGCGACGTAACAAGCTAACGTCGATTGAGAAGTGTCGAGCGACCTTTCGATAGCCATCAACGTCATTCAGATAGGTCTGGACGGCTGTGTGTTTGAACTGCGCTGAATACTTACCCACGGAAAACACCCCAAAGTCTGACTAGGTGTCCAACTTTTGGGGTGCAGTTCATGACGTGGGACCGGCTTTAGCCGGGAAAGCAGCATTTCTGACGATAAAGACGCAGTGAATGTACCGGCCTCTTCCCGGCTGAAGCCGGTCCCAAGACATTGCACAAGTACTGAGATCACCCCTGTGGGAGCGGTGCTTGCCCGCGATTCAGGCGCTGCGGTGTACGAGTCAGAGCGCGTAATCGTTCATCGCGAGCAAGCTCGGCTCCTACAGGGATGCGGTCTTTGTTGGAGATTGACGTGGGACCGGCTTTAGCCGGGAAAGCAGCATTTCTGACGACACATTTTCAATGACTGTTGCGGCCTCTTCCCGGCTAAGGCAGGTGCCACGACAATGGAGCCCTCAAAATCCAACGACCTACTCCGCGTTCAACAACTGCTCCGCCAGCATGTCGGCAACCCGTGCAGGTGAACGCTTTTCGGCCTGAGCATGTGCATAAACCTCAGTCAATCGCTGGCCGATTCGCGACAGACAGGCAGTAATGGTGCTCGGGCTTTCACCCTGGTGTTGCAGAGCAACGTAAATAAGCCCACCAGAATTGATCACATAATCCGGCGCATACAGAATGCCGCGAGTCTCCAACTGATCAGCCACTTGCAGGCTAGTGAGCTGATTACTGGCCCCGCCAGCTACCGCAGCACAACGTAATTGTGCAACTGTCTGGCTATTGAACACGCCGCCAAGGCCACAGGGCGCAAGAATATCGCAGGGTGTACTGAGCAACGCTTCACACGCAATGGGGTGAGCACCGAATTGCTCCATGGCTAATTGCACTCGCCCCTGATCCAGATCACTGACCAACAGGTCTGCACCCGCGGCATGCAGTTGCTCGGCCAGCGCATAGCCGACATTCCCCAGCCCCTGTACGGCCACGCGCAAACCTTCCAGATTGTCGCTGCCCAACCGGGCCATTGCCGTGGTTCGAATGCCGGTAAAAACGCCCATGGCCGTGTGCGCAGATGGATCACCGGACTCACTGGTGCTGGTGACGTGTTGGGTATGTTGCGCAATGCAATCCATGTCGACGCTGGAGGTCCCGCTGTCCAGGGCGGTGATGTAACGCCCGTTGAGACTTTCAATAAAACGGCCGAACGATTCAAAGAGCGCCGCACGATTGGATAGACGTGCCGGACGCATGATCACGGCCTTCCCACCGCCCAACGGCAGACCGGCGAGCACGGCTTTGTAGCTCATGCTTCGGGCGAGGCGGATGGCATCTTCGATTGCGCTCTCTTCATCCGGGTAGGAAAGATAGCGACAGCCCCCCAGGGCCGGTCCTCTACGACAATTATCAATGGCGATGACTGCTTTCAGGCCGGTTTCCGGGTCGACGACCAGATGCAGCGACTCGACACGTGATGTATGCATGAGTGCGAACATCGACGGTGCTCCGGTATGTTTTTATGAACCGAGTATAGGCGTTTCGAAAAAAAAAGATGGACCGCTCGATCCATGGAATCTCCCATAGAAACTGCGCTGTTCTGAAGACCGGCCGGGCGGCGTTCCGTTTTAGCCGGGAGGACGTCGGGGCATTCGCTAAATACCCTTCGCCAGAAAATACCGCCCTCGCGGCTAAAGCCAGTGCTGCAAGGCGACATAAACGCTAGCAGGCAAACATGGAATGAAACACATCGCAGGGCTATTTGGCTCTGGACGAAAGACATCAGTGGGTCTAAAACAGGTCATGACTGCCAAGGTCTGCTCGGAGAGCGACATGACACCACGCCAACACTGCCTGGCTTGCCTGCAACGAACACCGTGCGATGTTTTCGAAGCGGCGCTGTGGATATCCGCCGAGCATGATCAGCAGTTCACGCCTGAATTGGCGCTCAACGCCATGGATGACCTGTTGCGCCAGATCAGAGCTGCTTTACCGGATTTACCCGGCGGCGAACTGGCGCAGCCATTGTTGCGACAACTCAACACGCTGGGCTTTGCTCAGGACGACTGGAATCCGCCTAAACCGCAATCGGCCTTACTGCATAAAGTTCTGGAGCGCCGTCGAGGCCAACCACTCGGTCTGGCACTGGTCGCCATCGAGTTGGCCAGACGTCTGGATATCAAACTTGAAGGCGTGAGCTTCCCTGGGCATTTTCTGCTGCGAGTACCGGGTGCCGACCATCTGTTGGATCCCTGTGGCGGCCGCAGGCTTTATCCCAAGGATTGTCGTGAATTGCTGGCGCGCCAGTTCGGGCCGGACATGCCACTGCGCGCCGAACACATGGCGCGAGCCACCGACGTCACGATGCTGCAACGCCTGTCGCGTAACCTGCGACACCTGCATCAGATCAACGATGATTTTCTGGCAGCCCTCAAAGACGCTAATCGAGTGATGGAACTGGGCCCGGCAACCACTGCTGATTACCTGGCCCGTGCCAGTTTGTATCGAACCCTGGAATGCCCGCAGGCCGAACGTTACGACCTGGAGCATGCATTGATGTTGAGTGATGACGCCGTTCAGCGCTTGAGACTCACCGAACGGTTGGGCCAGCTACCTCACGGAAGAGCAATTCATTAGGCAAAACCGGGATGTGATTTGGTCACCGCCCAGCGCAATGCTCTTAGCCCAAGGCCCGCACTTGATTGGGCAAGGTCTTTAGCACCAGAGGCACCGAGTAACAACCCGACAACGCCCCAGACATAATAGGGAGTTGCGGCCGCCCGATCCCCGTCAAGATATGCCAGGTATCCCCGGGCAAGGTTAATGGAAGTATTGAGCAACCCCCAGGCCAGCGCAGCAGGCGGGAATGGAAGCAGCAGGATCGTGCCAGTCCATTTGATCAGTGTGTAAAGGTTTTCAGCGAAGCTCTCGGCTTTGCTGAGTGACTGCTCATCAACGTCCTGAATCATGCGTTCGATCATGGCGTCATGCAGAGTCTGCAAGTCGCGCACCTTGCCATCTGTATCAATGGTCAGCGACTTCAGTGCCAGCTGTGGATTTCTCACCAGCTCCGAAAAGAGCGTGCCAATACTCGGCTGATTTTTATAACTGACGCGATTGTAATAATAGGCATCCATGCCCGGCGAACTCAGGGTAGAAATAAAAACCCCATAGTTTCTGAAGCGAATGCCGTCGGGCGCTTGAGGGGTATAGATCAGATTGTAATCTGCCAGATCGGTGCCGTTGTTTTTGAAAACGAATACACCCTCGATCAAGCGGCCGTTAAGGTACAACTCGTTGATCGAACTATTGTTCGCGCCCTGCTTGCCATCCCGTGAACTGTCAGGGTGATCAGGATAGAGCGTGGACAGCAAGTTTATAGCCCACTGATACTGCGCCTCGGTGAATCCATTCTCCAGGTAGGTAATCACTATATCCCGACGCATTTCAAAGAAGTTTCGTTGAGCAAACAGCGCCCTCCTCTTGGCATAATCAGGATGCTGCCGGTCGCCGTAGTCCTCCTTGAGTATCTCGATGTATCGCTCGCCCAGTGGTGCGGCAAGCACTTCTTTTATGACCGGCATGGACAGCTCGGAAAGGTCTTGCCCCGTAGAGGAGTACATGGGCGCGTGCTCATCCAGGCTGTAGATAAAATCATTCATGAGCAACTGAGTCAGGGAGACCAGATCCGTGTGAGGGCCAAAGTCAGGTTGAGGCCTTCGAGTGCGGCTGTGTAAATCGAAATAAACCGTGTCGGTATTGACGATCAGATCGACACCCTTTCTTTTCAGGATATTCGAGATATAGATCTCTCCCGAGAGTCGGGCGAAATGACGATAAGAGATGAGCTGCATACTGTCTTTATAGCTTTTTTGCAGAAAATCGATTCGTGCTTCGCACAACGACAACTGTCGGCGATATTTATAAGTCGACGTGTTCCGGTCGCCTCCGACAACCCGTGGTAACTCGGCGAGTTGATAATCGATTTTTGTGGCTATCAAGGCGGACATACTGGCTTGAAAGTTCAAGTCCTGCCCTGCACCCCCACGTACATCTTCTTCATTCCACCGGGTAGGCTTCTGACTGACAGCTTGCATGAACGCCGCCATGGCATCTCGAGAAGCTGGCGCGGATTGCGCTATCAGGTACTCCCTGCCACTTGGCGTCGCCGACCATTGCGCCACCTCATGGTACAGATGACGCCAACTGCCAAACTCGAACATATCGCGCCCGCCAGGCGCACCGGGGGCATAAAGCACAAAGTGTTGATCAGCGCTGGTTTCTTCGCTGAACACAATGACATCGCGCAACTTATTGCCAACCCCTCCGACTTCCAGCGCTCCGGTTTTGCGTGTAGCACCCGGCTCCTGACGATCAGCCCGCAACGCCCAGACCAGCTCCACGCCCTTGTCC
Source organism: Pseudomonas sp. Irchel 3A5 (assembly GCF_900187575.1). Lineage (NCBI taxonomy): Bacteria > Pseudomonadati > Pseudomonadota > Gammaproteobacteria > Pseudomonadales > Pseudomonadaceae > Pseudomonas > Pseudomonas sp. Irchel 3A5. The sequence goes on from NZ_FYDU01000029.1 coordinate 4,474, forward strand.
GAAATATGGTGCTGAAGTTTTGCTGCCCAGGTACTCAGCGCCAACGCACTGTCGCGTTGATGCAACAGCGCCCGCAGGGTGTCAGGTTGACGGTAACGAGCCTCAAGCTCTTGCCGGTATCGATGTCGCAAGTCCAGATCAGCAACCAGCTCTTTGACAAACTCAAAGGTAAACTCCGGATGATGACTACCTTGAGGCAGTTCCAGACGGGCGTCAGCTTCGGCAGCAATCAACGGCAGGCCGTTCAGCGCATAGTCAAACAGCGACTTTCGATAGACGGGACTCAAGTCGCCTGCTGGGGAAGACCACCGATCTTTCAATACAATGAATACTTTCCGGGTATCCACGCGGTAACCCAGATGCTGCCGGATATAGTGATCAATTTTCAGTAATGCATAGCCCTCCAGCGATTCCAGCCCGGCAAACAACTGGCTGGCAGTTTGGGCACGACTACGGTATTCGCTATCGAATACTTCGTAGTCGGTTCGTTCATTATCACTGGTGTGTTTCAACCAGTGTGGGGTGCTCAGGGTTTGCAGGCGCTGCATATGTGAGTGAAAACTCTGGCGCCGCGCCTCATCGAGGGAGGCGAAAGTCTGAGACGTGTTCACAGTGTTCAGAAAACTCGAAGCACTTTTGCCACGGGGACTCTTCAGCAGAAAGCGAAGATCCTCCACTTGCTTGACCCGCAAGGCCTTGACCAGATTGTTTACCAAAGAATCAGAAGTCGGGCTGTACTGAACTTCAATGTCAGAGACCTCCGAAAACAGCTCGGCCTGGGACAGTAAAAGGTCTTCAAGCAAGACGCGACGCGCTGTTGAATCGGAGAATCGTTCGCCTAGCTTTTCGCTGAGCGATGAAAGCGAATCGAATTTTTCTACGCCATACCTGGCAGTCAGCAAGAACACCGGCCCTTGGTTACTTGCCGGACTCAGCGTGTCGCCAGCTTTAGACTCCAGGCTGATCACGAAAGCAGTGTGCAACATAGCAGGCACGTGGCCGGGCTTGATCAACGAAACCCGGTGCAGGCCTTCGGCTTTAGGACTGTTAAGTACCCAGTCCAGCCGTTTTTTTTCCTCTTCGTCCAGATCGCCATTAAGGTGACTGACTTCCATCTCACTGAGGAACGCTTTGCCCTGCAGAGAAGCCCAAAGCTTTTGACGGGTAATAAGCTGCCCCGGCGAATACGGATCTTTTATACCCTGCGACCAGAACTCATCCAGCAGATCGAGATAGTAGTCAGACAGACGCTCACTGGTGTAAGTGAATATCGCCTTCAGTCCCTCTCCATCGGTGTGCCTTGCCAGAAACGCTTCATCCACAGTGTCGTGGCGGGTATAGAGCGCGACGAGATCACTGCCAGATGCATCCACGCCATCAATCAGCGTTTGAATCATCCCGTCGGGGAGGGAGATCGAACGCAACAACGAACCGTCCGTGGTTCGCTGATTGAGGAACAGGATGTCAGGGTTGTAATCGACTCCGGCCCTGAGCAGCGCTTTGCCTATGAGTGTTCGCGCCGCTTGACGCAAGTTCGGCAAAGACAACATTAATTCGGCTGCCTGGGCTGAGGCCTCACACAACCGGGCCAGAGGCAAGGATGGTTGCGAAGAGGAAGAAACAGGACTTGAGGACAAGAAACGAGATGCAACAGAAAGATCATTCATGGTACCGCTCCAATAAAGCGGTCACGTCCAAAAGGCATCCAGCCAGATGAAAGAACACGTGAACCGCCAGACACGTTCATGAGACGCGTCCGATGGACCTGTTTCGCGGTATCTATTACTACCTGCAAGGACAGAAATTGACGGGAAACACGCGTTAGCCTGACAGACGTTTTACCAGTGGCGGTAGGAAGTCCCTCCAGCGACCATTGCGCTTACTGCAACACTCCATATCTCAAACCACTCTTTTTTAGAACCCCGCCAGTCACTATCATCCTGCCCACGTTGATTTTGAAGCTCCTGGATCTGCGTAATATTTAGCCGCTGCCCGTGCAGCGGCTTTTTTTTCGTTATTACCTGATGGGTTTCAGCGCTTGTTGCTTAGGGATCTCGCCTGCATCCTCACGGCGCTTGCGAGTGACGCTGTCGTAGCTGTCTCCCGTTGCACCGAATTCCTGCAAACACTTCATGACGTGCACAGCCCGAACGTAATCGGGCAGTAATAAAGTCGCGTATTTATCGCCTTTAATAGCCTTCTCCTTCATTTCGCCAATCTGGGTAACGAAAAACTCCAACACGTTTATTTCTTCTTCAGGATTGGAAGGATTACCGTCTTTGTCGAAATCCAGTGCAGCGCGACCTAACAAATCCGCAGTCAGATTATCAATCAACCCAAATGAGTAAAGCTGCTTGCCTACTTTATCGAGACCAGAAGAGCTGATACTTTCCGGATTAAACCCTTTAAACATGGGCTTTAGTTTGCCCAGCTCCATCTTTGTCGTATTAAGCGCCGTACGATTTTCGCCTATTTCGTTAAGCATTCTATCGACTTCAGCGGCGCGATGCCTGACGGCGGGCTGAGCCGGTAATGGTTTAATAGTTAGCGGCGGAAGTTCTGGAATATACCATCGGCTCATGATCATGCTCCTGCAATAAAAGGTCCTGTATCGAGGAGCATATCGGTGCCTCACAAGCAGACTTTATAGGGGATGGGCTGCAGATTTAAAATCCAGAGAGGTACTACATATGAAGTGGAAAAATCTTACGCAGCATCAATATATTTCAGACAACTATTAATAACATGAAAAATATTACCATTGTAAGTTATGATTCTTTTACCCCATAACAACATCACTTCAATAATGGATTAGAAACGCGGACCTGGTAGGAGCCAACTTGTTGGCGAAGCGTAATTTCTCACGATGCAGGCCCGACGTCTCGCCAACAAGTTGGCTCCTACAGGGTCACCCGTTTCCTTAACGAAAGCGAGGTGTCAGGCACATCGGGGCAGCTCGTACAGATCAATTGCTACGCAAGAGCGACCATCGCCACTCAATTAGCAGCACTCACACCGCATATTTCTGCACATGAGCCATCATTTCTTTAAGCGCTTCCATGTTGTCCTGCGGATGGACTGCTTCATTGAAGTCACTGATAACTTGCCATTGAGCTGCAACGTCCTCCGGGCTGAAGCCGGCACGGGGATCGAAGCCCGCACCAAGACTGCGTTCCCAGCGAACCTTGCCAATCCAGCCGCCACCCACTTCGAATAAACCTGCGGTGTCCTGACACGCTTCGCTGCCCAGATACACCACCAATGGGCTGACCAGTTCCGGCTTGAGCAACTCGAACACATCAGGCGGGAGCAGCCCTTCGGTCATTCGGGTTCCGCCCGTGGGAGCGATGGCGTTGACCAATATGTTGTTTTTGCGCCCTTCCAGCGCCAAGGTGCGAGTCAGCCCATACAGGCCCAACTTGGCCATCGCGTAATTGGACTGGCCGAAGTTGCCGTAAATACCGGAAGTGGATGAGGTGAAAATCACCCTGCCGTAATTCTGTTCACGCAGGTGCGGCCAGGCGGCATGCGTCACTTTGTAGGCGCCTTCGACATGTACCCGGTAAACAAGGTCCCAATCGGCGTCATCCATCTTCGCGAAGGACTTGTCACGCAAGATGCCAGCGTTGTTCACCAGCACATCAATACGTCCAAAAGCATCCAGAGCGTTCTGGACGATTTTGTCGCCGTCGGTGACGGAGTCATGGTTGGCGACAGCGATACCGCCCGCCTCGCGAATTTCGGCGACAACACGGTCGGCTGCGGAAGCATTGGCACCCTCGCCGTGCGCCGAGCCGCCAAGGTCGTTGACCACCACCCGCGCACCGTGGCGCGCGAACAACAGCGCATGGGCACGGCCAAGGCCACCGCCAGCCCCGGTGACGATGACTACCTTGTCTTCAAAGCGTATGGCATGACTCATGATCGACTCCGGCAAAGGATTTCAAGAGTCCAGTGTCATCCACCCATGCGGCAGTCACAATCAACACAATCGATGCTGAATAGTGCGCGATAACGAAGCGGGATGATTTAGAGCGCGGCCATCAGTCCCACACGCGGTGTCAGGCGCGCAACCGCTCGATGAACGTCCCCAGCCAGGGTTCGGCGTCGGTTTCCGGGGTGACGCTTTCACTGCCGTCCAGACGCAGCATGTCCTGGACCTCATTCACACCCAGCTCGGCAAACAGTTCACGAATCAGCTCGCCACCGCCACAGAAGGTGTCGCCATAGCTGGCGTCGCCCAATGCGATCACTGCGCCTGGCAGTCCGCGCCAGGCTGCTGGCAAGACATCGCGAATCTGCGAATAAATAGCCTGAATGTTATCGGGCAGCTCGCCCATGCCGGTGGTCGATGTCACACCGAGTAGCGCTTGCGGCTCAAAGGCCTGAAGCTCGGCCAGCGTCACGCGAGGGTTGTGCAAGACCTCGAAACCGGCGTCACGCAGGATCTGCCCCGCATGCCGAGCGACTTCTTCAGCCGATCCGTAGACCGACCCGGAAATAATGGCGACTTTCATGAATCATCCTGTAGCAACGTAAAAAACGTTTGGCATTATGCCCCAAGTGGCCTCATGACCTAGAATGCGGACTTTGCTTCTTCGCTCCGGATACATTTCATGATCAACGCAAAACTGCTGCAGCTGGTAGTTGACGCCTCCAACGACGGCATCGTCGTCGCCGAGCAGGAAGGTGAGGACAATATCCTCATTTATGCCAACAAGGCATTCGAAGCCCTGACGGGCTATGCAGTCGACGACATCCTGTATCAGGATTGCCGTTTTCTACAGGGCGATGACCGTCAGCAGGCGGCACTGGACCTGATTCGCGAAGCGTTGATCAACAAACAGCCGTGCCGCCAGATCGTCCGTAATTACCATAAGGATGGCAGCCTGTTCTGGAATGAACTGTCGATCACGCCCGTGTTCAATGAAGCTGATCAACTGACTTATTTCATAGGCATCCAGAAAAATGTCACGCAGCAGATCGAAGCCGAACAGCGAGTGCTGCAGCTGGAAGCGGAGCTGAAATTGGCACGCGAAGAAATAGCTTCATTGAAAAGTTGACGAATGGATGTAACAAAACGTTGAATTAACGGTCTGCTTCCTCAATAACGGGTTCCTTCGAGCTCCATCATGCCCCACGAAACGCTACTCACTCAGGCTGAGCTGGATTTCATCCAGAGCATGCAGCACAACCCCAAGCTGAACGTGCGCGATGCGACACGCAGCCTGACTGTGAACGGCGGAAGGCAAATTCAGGATTTGCTGACTCGCCTGGCAGCTCATGAACAAGTCACTATTCAGGCGCAGTTCGATAACCAGCAGATGACGTTCCCGCTGCATCTGGTGGAAGACGAATTCCACGCACTGCACCTGGAGCTGGGCGCACCTTCTATCTTTGAGGAAGGACCGCGCATACGTCCATGGCGTCTGACGCTGCCGGAACCCGTTGCGCTGGAGACCGAGAAAGGCACACAGACCGCGCTGTGGGTGCATGAAATTTCGTTCAAAGGTGTGCTGCTGGAACATCGCAAGACCACACGGCCACCCAAGATCTTCAATGCCTGGTTCGTTCCGGTGGGGCACGCTCCGATTTCGATGCGGGGCACTTTCGAGCGCCTTACCGAGTCAGGGTTGGCAGCTTACCGGTTGAGCGACCGGAACAAGGAAGACACTGAGCGTCTGCGTCAGTACATCCTGCAACAGCATCGCAAGATGTACCCCACGATGCACCGCGGATAAGCCTCACCCTCAGCTATCAAGACGCCCCTTCAGAAACAATTGCAGCCCGCGCTGCATGGAACGCCCTTCGCTGCCGATGCAGGCAACCGGCGAACCGTCCAGCGCTTCGTGGGCCAGATCTGCCCCTTCGCCCGCCAATAGCAGCGGACAATCCAGCGCCAGAGCGAGACGCTTCAAACGACGAGAAAAGTCCGGGGCTGGCGGATGATTGCTGTAGAGCACCACTGCCACGGGTTCCACTTTGCCGCACACCAGCGTCAGTTCTTCCAGCGGCTGACCCAGGGCCAGCACTTGAATGTCCAGATCAGGGCTGCCAATCAACAGTCCGGCAACCCACAGCTCCAGTTCCCGGCACTGCTCAGGCACAGCGGCGAGAATCACTTTATGCGCTGCCGACCCACGAGCGAACTGCAAGCGCTGCGAGGTTCGTGCACGCAGGAAACTGTCCAGAAACAGCCACTCACTGGCCTGCCCGAACTGATCATGGTGCAGCAGCAACTCTCGCCAGACCGGCAGAAAAATGTCCTCGAACACCACCGTCATCGGATAGGTTGAGAAGACCCGGCCATAGAGCTGCTCAAGGCGCGCCTCATCAAACGTCCCCACGGCCTGCTTTATCTGCTGCTGCAATTGAGCCCAGTCGCCGGGCAACACATCGCTATCGAGTGCCGATGCCTGTAGCCGGACGTCATTGGTCTTCTCCAGAATCTTGCCGACTTTGCTCACCGCAACACCGCGCTCGATCCAGCCAAGGATGCTGCGCACTTCGTCTATATCGGCCTGTGAGTACAGACGATGGCCGCTTTCGGTACGGGTTGGCTGAATCAAACCATAGCGCCGTTCCCAGGCACGCAAGGTGACCGGGTTGATGCCCGTGATACGGGACACTTCGCGAATGGGGAAGAGTTCTTCTTGCTTGAGGCCGACGGAGGACTCCAGGCCAATAGCGGATTCAGTCATGACGAGTATCGCTTGAAAACAATCGGCGCATTGTACGCCTGCACCGGGCTTATTTTGCAAAAACACGACCCGATACGGCTATTCGTCAGGGAATTACCGATGCCCTATAGCTTATTCAAGGATTTCAGGAATAATCCTTGCTTGCTTAAACAGCGAAGCTGACGCCGCCCACCACCCCGGAGCTGCGCCATGTGACTTCCTTACCCGGGAATCTCACTCGTTTATCGGAGATACATAATGTCTACCACCCCCGTCACCTTGCTGGTCGCGCGCCGCGTCGCCCATGGGCGCTATCAGGAACTGATCGCCTGGCTGCATGAAGGCGAAAGACTGGCTACCGATTTTCCCGGCTATCTGGGCTCAGGCGTGCTCGCTCCGCCACCCGGAGACGACGAATTCCAGATTATTTTCCGATTTACCAACGCTGAAACCATGCACGCCTGGGAGCATTCCGCCTCCCGAAGCTCCTGGTTGGTGCGTGGCAGCGGCCTGTTCGCACAGCCATCCGAACACCGCGTCAGTGGTATTGATGGCTGGTTCGGCGCTGTCGGCCAACGCCCGCCACGCTGGAAACAGGCTGTAGCGATCTGGCTGGCGTTCTTTCCGGTTTCGTTGCTGTTCAACTTCGTGCTCGGCCCGCTGCTCAATGACTGGCAGTTGGTCCCGCGCATCATGGTCAGCACCATGATCCTCACGCCGCTGATGGTCTTCTGGTTCATCCCGCTGTCGACCCATTTACTGGCAGGCTGGCTGAACCCGGCACCTGCAACCAACCGACCGGGCACTGAGTCGGTGCGCAGCAACTGAAGCACACTGACCCGGTGCTGAGCTGCCGGGTCCTGAATGCCCCCACCGCAACAAACTTCGGTATGCTATGCGCTATCGTGACGACATCACTGAACGCATACCAAACAGTCGCTAATGAATAATCCAATTCTGATCACCGGGGCCAGTCAGCGGGTCGGGCTTGAACTGGCTATCGAACTGGCCAAAGCGGGCCATTTCGTAGTCAACGCCAGCCGCAACATTGCTCACACCCCTGAATACCCGAATATTGTCTCCTTTCAGACGGACCTGCTGCTCGCAGAGGATCGGACTGCACTTGTCAGCTATCTGAAAGCCAATTACGCCGGCCTTCGAGCGGTGATTCATAACGCCTCGCTGTGGCTCGACGACGGCGTCGACAACCTGAACACCATGTTCAAACTCCACGTGGAAGCGCCCTATCACTTGAATCATGAGCTGGCGCCACTGCTGGCCAAGAGCGAGAAGTCGGACATCATCCATATCTGCGACGAAACCTCAACGCGAGGCAGTAAAAGCCATATCGCCTATGCGGCAACCAAAGCTGCGCTGCAGAACATGGTGCTGTCGTTCGCCGAAAAGCTCGCGCCTGATATTCGGGTCAACGCTATCTTGCCTGGCTTGCTGATCCTCAAGGAAAACAGCGACGAGGCTTATCGCAGCCAGACACTTAAAAAAGCCCTGCTTGAGTTCGAACCAGGCTCCAGGCCTTTGATCGATGCGGTGTTCTATCTGCTCAATACGCAATACAGCACTGGAAGCAGCGTGGTCGTTAACGGCGGCCGGCATTTAAAAAAAGGAGGTTGAATGATCGATTCAAAAAAAGTGATCTACTTGCCCAAGTGGATCAAAATCAGCGTCATATCCGCTCTCGCCGTTTGTCTGGTCGCGTCCATTTACATATCACTGTCCTTCGTGGGCGTACCTGATCACAGCGACTGGATCCTGCTGTCGCTTTCCATCGCTCAGCTAGCGGCGACGGCGCTGGTTATCTCTCTGGTGCTGATCTTTGGCGAACGTGAAGCCAACCTGCAGTTTTTGATGAACAAGACAGAATCCCTGCTGAGGGTTCAGTTGCCGAAGATGCTGCGGCGTGTAGAAGACTCTGCCGGTAATAAAGCTGAAGTGACGGTCTCGGAGATCAATAATATCTTCGGCGCCAACTACATTCTCAAGACGCCGAACACACAGATGAAAATGTGGGTCGGTTTCAATGTCGACCGCATCATCATTGCTTACTTCATTCCGAACATTGCGCACACGCCGCCAGTAAAAGATATTTTCCAATACACCTTTGGCGGCGCGGAATCGGTGGGTTACAAGGTCAACTTTGAAGAAGCCACGTCACTGGATAGCGGTGAGGAAGTGCTGTCGATCTGGTGCACATGGCCTGCCATTCAGGACAGCTCGCAGCTGTCCACCGAGTTGCTGAGCAACCCTGAAAAAAAGCTGTTCATCATTCAGGACATTGCGATGATGACCCAGTCGTTTATCCGGACTGCCGAGCGCAACGCCGTGCCGTTGCTGACCCAGTGTGATCCGGGACCTCTATGATCATGCGGGTAATTCTCGCCATACATTCAACGCTGCAGGAATAACATGACTGATCAAGAACGCCTTGAACTCGAAGCCGCCGCTTTCCGCAGGCTGGTCGCGCACCTGGACAGCCGCAAGGATGTTCAGAACATCGATTTGATGAACCTGTCCGGCTTCTGCCGTAACTGTCTGTCCAAGTGGTACAAGGCAGCAGCCGACGAGAAGCACATTGAGGTCAGCCTCGATGAAGCTCGCGAAGTGGTTTACGGCATGCCGTACAGCGAGTGGAAAGCCCAATACCAGAAAGAAGCAAACGTCGAGCAGCAAGCCGCGTTTGCCAAGGAAACCAAGCATGACTGATCTGAATACGCTGCGCGCCAGCCTTGAAAGTGGCGAACATCTTTTCGCCGACACGCTGGCATTCATCGCCGCTGGCTATGATTATCAGCCACAGGCGTTTACCAACGGCGACGTGGAAAACGCTGCGGGCCAGAACGAAGGCTCGTGCAAGACATTGGGCCTAGCGCTGCTGGAAGGCCTGAGCGACGAACAGGCGCTATTGGCTTTTGGCGAACATTACCGTTCGGTTGTAGCTACACCAGAAGGCAGCGACCACGGCAATATCCGTGCACTGATCGCTAATGGATTGGCAGGCGTGAAGTTCGCGGGCGAGCCGCTTAAGCGCAAGTCCTGATCGACACACATTTTTGTAGGAGCTGCCGAAGGCTGCGATCACGGACCGACAGGGACACCGTCTCGCAGCCTTCGGCAGCTCCTACAGATAAATACGCCACACCAATTAAAAATAAAAAACCGGCCAAGGCCGGTTTTTTATTTCAAAGCAATCGCTATCAGAACGAAGCGTTCGCCAGACCGTCCAGATATCGCTCGGTATCCAGTGCCGCCATGCAGCCTGCGCCTGCCGAGGTGATGGCTTGACGATAAACGTGGTCAGCCACGTCGCCTGCCGCAAAAACCCCCTCAACGCTGGTCGCAGTGGCGTTGCCTTCACGGCCGCCCTGCACAACCATGTAGCCGTCTTTCAACGCCAGTTGGCCTTCGAACAGCGAGGTATTAGGCGTGTGGCCGATAGCGATGAACACACCGTCCACTTTCAGCTCGGAGGTGCTGCCGTCGTTGTTTTTCAAACGTGCGCCCGTCACGCCCATGTTATCGCCCAGCACTTCGTCCAGTGTGGCGTTCAGCTTGAGTTCGATCTTGCCTTCGGCAACCCGCGCATGCAGCTTGTCGATCAGGATCTTTTCGGCGCGGAACGTCTCGCGACGGTGAACCAGAGTCACTTTGCTGGCGATGTTGGCCAGATACAGCGCTTCTTCAACGGCGGTGTTACCACCGCCGACAACCGCCACTTCACGGTTACGGTAGAAGAAACCGTCACAGGTTGCACAGGCCGAAACGCCTTTGCCCATGAACGCTTCTTCAGATGGCAGGCCCAGGTAGCGAGCGCTGGCACCGGTAGCAATGATCAACGCATCGCAGGTGTAGGTGCCGCTGTCGCCTTTCAGGCTGAACGGCTTGCCAGCCAGGTCTACGGCATTGATGTGGTCGAAGACGATTTCAGTCTCGAAACGCTCGGCGTGCTCACGCATACGCTCCATCAACACAGGGCCGGTCAGACCGTGCGGGTCACCTGGCCAGTTATCAACCTCGGTGGTGGTGGTCAATTGACCGCCAGCCTGCATGCCGGTGATCAGCAAAGGCTTCAGATTCGCACGCGCGGCATACACCGCAGCGCTGTAACCGGCAGGGCCAGAGCCGAGAATGATTACCCGGGAATGACGTACATCAGACATGACAGACTCCTATCGACCGACCATTGACGCCGTGGTCGTACCGGCTGGAATAAAAAGGATCACCGATAAGCACTTGGGGAAGGCTCAATAACACGGCAATCCTGAAAAATGTTGAAGCTGCGACCGAAGCCGCAGCGACGTGTTACAGGCTAGTAGCGTTTTCGGCCAGGTAATCAGCAACGCCTTTTGCGTCAGCCTTCATACCTTTTTGACCCGGACGCCAGCCCGCTGGGCAAACTTCGCCGTGTTCTTCGGTGAACTGCAGCGCTTCAACCAGACGGATCATGTCTTCAACATCACGACCCAATGGCAGGTTGTTCACCACCTGGTGTTGAACAACGCCTTCACGGTCGATCAGGAACGAGGCACGCAGTGCTACGCCTGCATCATGCTCGATGCCGTAAGCGCGGGTGATTTCGTGCTTCACGTCGGCAACCATGGTGAACTCGACTTCGCCGATGCCGCCCTTCTCTACCGGGGTGCTGCGCCATGCGTAGTGAGTGAACTGCGAGTCGATGGAAACACCCACCACTTCAACACCCAGCTCGCGGAATTTAGCGATGCGGTTGTTATGGGCGATGATTTCCGAAGGGCAAACGAAGGTGAAATCCAGAGGCCAGAAAAACAGCACAACGTATTTGCCACGCAGCGAAGACAGTTTGAAGCTGTCAACGATGGAGCCGTCGCCCAGCACTGCTGCTGAATCGAAATCCGGTGCCTGTTTGTTTACCAGTACGCTCATGATGTCTCCTTGGAGGATCAAATTTGAAAGGGATAGGTTGAGAAATTGATGGCCAGCCTATCGGGGCTGCAAAGATTAAGGAAATATCGTTTCACAATCCACCTCATAGGCAATCCCTATTCCGATAAGTCCTTGATTCAAGCCGCTGGGCGGATTTTACGCTCATGGGTTTATTACTGCGAATGTCCCTGTCACCAGGACGCTTCGTTTCCGTAGGATCACCCCAGTCTCCATGGCTCCAACCAAACATAGAACTGTAGGAGCGCACGAGCAGCGCGAGGCCGCGATAGCGGTGTATCAGACAGACCGCCATCGCTGCCTCGCGGTGCTCGTGAGCTCCTACAGAAAAAGCATTTAAATTCATTTGGTTTCATATTTGACGAGAGCTGACGAAGGCTACGAAAGCACCAAGCCTGAAACACCGCCAATCGCAGCCTTCGGCAGCTCCTACAAATCACTCTACTGCGCGGTGTAAGGGGCAGGAGATGAACCCAGGTCGCTTTCACCCGCCAGGCAAAGCCGGTAAGGTCGGCGGGTTTTCCGTCATTTGGAGGCTGCCATGCCTGCTCCCGCTCTCTCGGGCCCGCAATACCTGCGCGAAGGCCTGAAACTGGTGCTCAGCCCAGGCTTGCGTCTTTTTGTGCTGCTGCCGCTGACCATCAATCTGTTGCTGTTCGGTGGCCTGATCTACCTCGCCATGCATCAGTTCGGCATGTGGGTCGATACGCTCATGCCTGAGCTGCCAGGATGGCTGAGCTTCCTCAGCTACATCCTCTGGCCACTGTTCGTCGCCTTGGTGATATTCATGGTGTTCTTCACCTTCACCATGCTCGCCAATATCATCGCCGCGCCATTTAATGGCTTCCTCGCGGAAAAGGTGGAAGTGGTCGTACGCGGCACTGATGACTTTCCACCCTTCAGCTGGGGTGAACTGATTGCCATGGTGCCGCGCACCTTTGGCCGGGAAATGCGCAAGCTGGGCTACTTCCTGCCTCGCGCCCTCGCCCTGTTCATTCTGTCGTTCATCCCGGTAGTCAACCTGATTGCCGCACCGTTGTGGCTACTGTTCGGGGTCTGGATGATGGCGATCCAGTACATCGACTATCCGGCAGACAACCACAAGCTGGGCTGGAACGAAATGCTCGCCTGGCTGCGCGCCAAACGCTGGCAGAGCCTGAGCTTCGGCGGCATCGTTTATGTCGCGCTACTGATTCCGGTGGTCAACATCCTGATGATGCCGGCGGCTGTCGCTGGCGCGACTTTATTCTGGGTCAGGGAACGGGGTGAAGAAGCGTTACTGACGCACAAATCCTGAAACTAATAAAAAGGCCCTTGATTGGGCCTTTTTTATTATCGCCACAAGAAGTCAAGCTGAACCAAACTTATCGGTAATCAATATAAAAAGAAACATCCCACACATCTATCCAACACATCCTACACACCAAAAACGCCGTTAAAACTTGCCCGGCAAACCATTGCCTTTTAATGGCAAACTCCTGCCGACGCCCTACAAAACTCTTTCTGTAGGAAGTTTACGTAGGAGCATAATTCCGTTTTCCATCTCGCCCTTTTTCATTAGCTTTTATCACTGCTCTATTTCCTACACGAAAGAATCTGGCACTCCTGTTGCTATGACAGTTATAAAACAAGGAGTGAGCAAAACATGGAAATCAAGGCAAATCCCGTCCACCCCAATGCTGCAACCGCGCCGAAGAAAAACGCACAGGCAGACTCCTCAGGGTTCGCGAAAATCCTGAATAACATGACCCAATCAAAACCCGCTCAAAAAATCGAAGCACAGCCCGCCGCATTGTGTCGCCAGATCAAACCGCGCTCGCACTTGCAACTGACCAGCCTCAACCCAGTCAGCGCTCCGCCCAAGGCCAAGCCTGCGGCACTGGAGACAATTGGTGAGTCGCGGATTTTACCTTTAGTTTTATCGACTACGCGCTGAGGGCGGCAGACATGACGATTTTGGTCAACAAAGACATCAAGGCTCCGCTCCCCTCCACCGCGTGTTCCGCGGTAAACAAAGGCGCAGCCATCCAAGGGAACACGGTTTCAACTCCTTTTGGCAAGGTGCTGGAGGCACAAATAAATTGCTATAAACCGGATAGACGCCCAGAAGGTCGAGTGTTATCAAATCTGGAGATCAGAGAAGACATCATGAAAGAAGCGAGATTGTCGCCTGGAGATGCATCCAGACTTGCGCACAGCTATACCTTCAACTCGTTGACGATGTCGCTCATTGATGTCACGGACAGAGACAACATCCGATATTCAGGAAACGGTGAATTGATCACCGCAGAGTCAACAGCTTACTTTACAAAGACCATGCAGGCGGCTCAGCGCGAACGTACGGAGATTTACAGGTCAGAAATGGAAAAAGGAACGTCTCCTGTTAGTATTTTGGAGAAAATACTCAGGTTCAATGACTCACTGCCACCAAGATTTCTTGATATGTGTGCTTGGTAAATAGAGGCCGCCCCTGCACGGGGCGGCCTCTATTACTCACCAGTCAACAGTGATATGCCCCACCTGACCTGCGACAGGAGTTGGCCCAGAGGGGGAAAGTTTCAGTTCAAAGTAGAATGGCTGCTTCGCCAAGAACCCATGGAACATTCTGGTAGATGACCTTCGAACTCTAGAGACATCAATACACTGGTCAGACGCCTGACAAAGTTGAACCTGTAATCCTCTAGGCCAACCTTGAACATTCCAGTTCCAACTAACGTTTTTTATTGTCTGCCCTTCCCTCACTGTGTTCGGGACAGGTACACGAGCAACATATACGTACCCTCTGGAGTGCAACACTGGCAAATTTACCGACGAACTATAACTACCTGCCATGGCACTTTGAGAGCCTAGCAAGGTTGAAAATATGATTACTGCAGACGCGATGATACCGCTCAACTTTTTAAAGTTTTTCATTTTTCTTCCTGAAATAAAGTAACGAGACTGCCGCTTCTTCGAGATGAAGACACCCAGCCCCGAGGGATTCAAACCACCTGACTAACCAGTCAGTGAGTTGATGATCCCGACGTTACCCAGAAAGAAAACTGCATCAACACTACATATATATCGAGCCATAGGCTTTCAATGAAAACTTACTATCGGCTGACGAAAACTTTCCTCTCCCACCCCACCCAACTAAATGTCTTTACTGATCATTCAACTTACTATTAACTTGCTCCGCGCTCACCTCTCTCACAGCTCCCGTCACAAATCCATCACTCCGCCGCCACATAACCGAAATCATTGCGGCCGACACTGGCTGTCATGAGCCAACTTCTTCACATCACATTGATTACCGAAACCTTCGCCCCCGAAATTAATGGCGTTGCCAATACCCTGGGCCGTTTGTGCGATGGGTTGCGGCTGCGCGGGCATCGGGTGGAGCTGGTGCGACCTCGTCAAGCCGGCGATGTCGGGCTGGCTGCCGATGATTTGATGCTGTGCCGCGGCTGGCCGATTCCGGGATATCCGGGGTTGCAATGGGGGCAGTCGTCGATGCACAAGCTGTTGCGCCGTTGGCAGCGACAGCGTCCGGATGTGCTGTACATCGCCACTGAGGGGCCGTTAGGGCTTTCTGCCTTGAGGGCGGCGCGACGTCTGGGGATTACCGTGATCAGCGGTTTCCACACCAACTTTGCGCAGTACACCCAGCAATACGGTATGGGCTTCATGAACCGCTTGCTGACTCATTACCTGCGCTGGTTCCACAACCGCTCCAAGATCACGCTGGTACCCAGTGTCAGTCAGAAAATAGCGCTTGAAAGACGGGGCTTCGAACGTATCGAGCTCTTGTCACGCGGGGTCGACAGCGCGCTGTTTCACCCTTCGAAACGCTCACAGCCACTGCGCGAAAGCTGGGGGCTGAACACCGGTGATATCGCCGTGCTGCATGTCGGAAGACTCGCGGCGGAAAAGAACCTTTGCCTGCTCAAGTCGACTTTCGACGCGCTGCTCAGCAAATATCCGCAACGTCAATTGAAGCTGGTGATCGTGGGCGACGGTCCGCAACGCGCAGCACTGCAACAGCAACTTCCGGACGCTATTTTCTGCGGCACCCAGCGCGGTGAAACTCTGGCTGAACACTACGCCTCCGGGGATGTGTTTTTGTTCCCGAGCCTGACCGAGACCTTCGGTAACGTTGTGCTGGAAGCGCTGGCGTCGGGGCTGGGTGTCGTGGCTTATGACGAAGCAGCGGCAGGGCAGCATATTCGCCAGGGCCATAACGGCGCACTGGCCATGCCGGGCGATGAAGCCGCTTTCATTGATGCAGCCTGCTGGTTGCTGGAGGACAGCGAGACCTTGCGTCGCGTGCGCCTCAATGCGCGGCAGCACGCCAGTCGCCAGGGTTGGGGGGCAATCATTGATCTGTTCGAGCGCAAAATGCTCAGCGCCTGCCCGACACCAGAAACAGCGAAGCCTGAACCGGTTCGTGGTGCCGAGCTGAAGCTCAAACGCTAGACCAGCGTGGTCAGCGCGTCGCGACTGAAGGGCAGGATGTCCTGCTCGCGGCCTTCGCGGACTTTCACGGCCCAATCCGGATCCACCAGCAACGCACGTCCGACGGCGACCAGATCAAACTCTTCATCGCCAAGACGCTTGAGCAGGTTCTCCAGGCTGGCGGGCTGAGCGATCTTGTCGGTGTTGACCATGAACTGCAGGAACTCGCCGTCCAGTCCCACACTGCCTACAGTGATGGTCGGTTTGCCGGTGAGTTTCCGCGTCCAGCCGGCCAGATTGAGGTCCGAGCCTTCGAACTCCGGCTCCCAGAAACGCCGCGTCGAGCAGTGGAAAATATCCACTCCAGCGTCAGACAACGGTTTGAGAAACTCGCCAAGCGCCTCAGGGGTTTGCACCAGGCGCGCGCTGTAATCCTGCTGCTTCCACTGTGAAAAACGAAAGATGATCGGGTAATCAGGGCCGACCGCTGCGCGTACGGCCTTAATCAATTCGATAGCGAAGCGCGATCTGTTGGCCAGGCTGCCGCCGTACTCGTCGTCACGTTGATTACTGCCCTCCCAGAAGAACTGATCGACCAGGTAGCCATGGGCGCCATGGATTTCTACACCGTCCATGCCGATGGTTTGAGCGTCCCTGGCAGCTTGAGCAAACGCGGCAATGACTTCATCAATGTCCTGCTTGCTCATGCCGTGAACAACGACTTGCCCATCCTTGAGTTTTTCCATCGGACCGTAGGCCGGGACGCTGGCATCCGGCTCTGTTCCAAGACGGCGCACCGCGCCAACATGCCATAACTGCGGGACGATCTTGCCGCCCTCGGCATGCACCGCTTCGACGACTTTCTTCCAGCCTGCCAAGGGTGCGTCACCGAAGAATTGGGGTACGTTCGGATAACCGTTGGAGGCTTTGTGATTGACGGTAGTGCCTTCAGTGATGATCAGGCCGACACCCGCTGCAGCGCGGCGACGGTAGTACTCGATAACTTTCGAATTGGGCACATGACCGGGCGAGAAGGAGCGGGTCATGGGTGCCATGACCACGCGTGACGACAGCTCGAGGCTGCCCAGGTGGAAAGGCTTGAACAGGGCTTTGACCGGCATGCGACGCTCCTTGGGGTCATTTCGAATCATCAAGGATAGGGCGGGGTTTCAGGCAGGTGACAGCACTATTGATTTGGGTGATCTAGATTGAGAAGCAACTCGGAGGATGTAGACCATCCACCTGTCCTGTAGGAGCGCACGGAGATTACGACGGCCGCGAAGCGGTGTATCAGGCAAACCCGCTATCGCTGCCTCGCGGTGTTCGTGATCGCATAGAGGCGATGCACGTCAGGAGGAATGCTTTCGCAGCCTTCGGCAGCTCCTACAAGGTATTAAATCAGCTCAGCGCTTTTTCAATCGCCACAATCACTGCCGGATCATCCGGCGCTGTACGGGGTGAGAACCGTGCCAGGACTGCGCCGTTCTTGCCAACCAGAAACTTTTCAAAGTTCCAGGTGATATCGCCGGGAAACTCGGCGCCTTCACCGGCCAGCAAGCGGTACAGCTGATGACGATCCTGCCCGTTGACGTCGAGCTTGGTGCTCAACGGAAAGGTCACGCCATAGTTGAGGCTGCAGAACGCCTGGATTTCCTGCTCGGTGCCTGGCTCCTGTCCTGCAAACTGGTTGCACGGCAGACCCAGCACGCTGAAGCCCTGATCCTTGTATTTCTGATAGAGACTTTCGAGCGCCGCGTACTGAGGCGTCAGCCCGCACTTTGAAGC
Organism: Pseudomonas sp. Irchel 3A5; assembly: GCF_900187575.1. Classification (NCBI taxonomy): domain Bacteria; kingdom Pseudomonadati; phylum Pseudomonadota; class Gammaproteobacteria; order Pseudomonadales; family Pseudomonadaceae; genus Pseudomonas; species Pseudomonas sp. Irchel 3A5. The sequence goes on from NZ_FYDU01000029.1 coordinate 22,308, forward strand.
GACATTGACGACCAGAACGACTCGCCCCTTGAAGGTCGCCAGCGACAACTCCTGACCATCCAGATCCTTCAATTTAATGTCGTGAAACGCACTCATGACCCACTCCCCCTCAAATCCCGCGGACAAAAAAGGCGCCTGCCAGACTGCTTGAACCAAGTTGTTCGCGCAGAACCTGCCTCGGCGCCTTTTCAGCTACCTGAGCTTAGCAGCTCAAATCAATGGTGGTGACCACCTTCGCCATGCACGTGACCGTGGGCGATTTCTTCCTGGCTGGCATCACGAATATCAACGATCTTGACTTCGAAGTTCAAGCGCTGACCGGCCAACGGGTGGTTGCCGTCAACGGTAACGTCGTCGCCGTCCAGGTCGCGGATAGTCACGATCTGCATGCTGCCGTCCGGGCCGGAAGCGTGGAACTGCATACCCACTTCCAGTTCGTCGACACCTTCGAACATGCTGCGGCTCAGGGTGCTGACCAGTTCAGCGGAGTATTCGCCGTAGGCGTCTTCCGGCTCGATAGCGACTTTCAGTTCGTCACCGACGTTCTTGCCGTCCAGAGCCTTTTCCAGGCCAGGGATGATGTTGCCTGCGCCTTGCAGGTAAACCAGCGGCGCGCCGCCAGCGGAACTGTCGATGACCTCACCAGCGTCATTGGTCAGGGTATAGTCAATAGAGACAGCCTTATTGGCGGCGATCGGCATGGGTCAAGACCTTTTGCTTAAGATTGAAGAACGAGCAAGTTTAACCAAGCCATCGCTCGAAAGCGAACGCAACGCGGACAGACGCAGACAGACGGATCATATTGGATAACGTGACGGTCATAGATTTCCGGCAGGACGATGAGGGCCATTGGGTGGTCATACTCTCGTGCGGACATACCCAGCACCTGCGTCATCAACCCCCTTGGCAATCGCGTGCCTGGGTACTTGATCCGCAACAACGGCTGCAAAAAATAGGTAAAGGCTTTCGCTGTGGCTGGTGTGCGCAGCCCTCGGATAACGATAACCTTAGCCCCCTCTGAGACGCTGCGATTCGACGGCGCCCTGTTTTCCGGTCAGTGGGCTGTTCATTGCCGCCATGACCCTTGTACTGCTCAAGCGAGAACCCTGAATGCAGACTTTCTTTATTGCCCCCACAGACTTTGGTGTGGGTCTGACATCCATCAGCCTTGGTCTGGTGCGCACCCTGGAGCGTGCCGGGCTGAAAGTCGGCTTCTTCAAACCCATCGCCCAGCCCCACCCCGGCGATCTGGGGCCGGAACGCTCTACCGAACTTGTTGCCCGCACTCACGGCCTCAACCCACCACGGCCACTGGCCCTGTCCCATGTTGAGCGGATGCTCGGCGATGGTCAGCTGGATGAGTTGCTGGAAGAAATCATTAACCTGTATCAACAGGCCGCAGTCGGCAAAGACGTATTGATTGTCGAAGGCATGGTGCCAACCCGACACGCCAGTTATGCGGCCCGGGTAAACCTGCACCTGGCCAAGAGTCTGGATGCCGATGTGATTCTGGTGTCCGCGCCGGAGAACGAAGTGCTGGCCGAACTCTCGGGCCGGGTCGAATTGCAGGCTCAATTGTTCGGCGGCCCTAAAGACCCGAAAGTCTTGGGGGTGATTCTCAATAAAGTCCGCACCGATGAAAGCATGGAGGCCTTCGCCGCACGGCTCAAAGACCATTCTCCGCTGTTGCGCAGTGGCGACTTCCGGTTGCTGGGCTGTATTCCCTATCAGGCCGAACTGAACGCGCCGCGTACCCGTGACGTGGCCGAACTGCTCGGCGCGCAGGTGATCAATGCCGGTGACTACGATCAGCGGCGCATGTCGAAAATCATTATCTGCGCCCGCACCGTGCTCAATACCGTGCAGTTGCTCAAACCGGGCGTGCTGGTGGTAACGCCCGGTGATCGTGACGACATCATTCTTGCCGTCAGCCTTGCTGCCATGAATGGTGTGCCATTGGCAGGCTTGCTGCTGACCAGCGACACCGTGCCGGACCCGCGCATCATGGAGCTGTGTCGCGGCGCTTTGCAGGCAGGCCTGCCGGTTCTGTCGGTCAGTACCGGCTCTTACGACACCGCCACGCAGCTCAATCAATTGAACAAGGAAATCCCTATTGATGACCGCGAGCGGGCCGAGATCATTACCGATTTCGTCGCCAGTCATCTGGACGCCAACTGGCTGCACCAACGCTGTGGGACTCCGCGAGAACTGCGCCTGTCGCCAGCGGTGTTCCGTTATCAGTTGATCCAGCGCGCTCAGGCCGCCAACAAACGTATCGTGTTGCCGGAAGGCAGCGAACCGTTGACCATTCAGGCTGCGGCAATCTGCCAGGCCCGGGGCATCGCCCGTTGCGTGCTGCTGGCCAAGCCGGAAGAAGTCCATTCGGTCGCCAAGGCACAGGGCATCGAACTCCCACCCGGCCTGGAGATTCTTGATCCCGATGTGATTCGCGAGCGTTACATCGCGCCCATGGTCGAGTTGCGTAAAAGCAAAAGCCTCAATGCGCCGATGGCTGAACAGCAACTGGAAGACACCGTGGTGATCGGCACCATGATGCTGGCGCTGGACGAGGTCGACGGGCTGGTTTCCGGGGTCATCCACTCCACCGCCAATACCATTCGCCCGGCCTTGCAACTGATCAAAACAGCACCCGGCTGCACGCTGGTGTCGTCAGTGTTTTTCATGCTGTTTCCTGACCAGGTGCTGGTCTATGGCGACTGCATCATGAACCCGCACCCAAGCGCCAGCGAACTGGCGGAAATCGCCCTGCAAAGTGCTGACTCCGCAGTGGCGTTCGGCATTACGCCACGGGTCGCGATGATCAGTTATTCCAGCGGCAACTCGGCCAGTGGCGAAGAAGTGGAAAAGGTTCGTGAAGCGACCCAACTCGCCCAGGAGACCCAACGCGATCTGTTGATCGACGGCCCGCTGCAATACGACGCCGCAGCCAATGAAAACGTCGCCCGACAACTGGCGCCCGACAGCTCAGTGGCCGGTCGCGCCAACGTGTTTGTGTTCCCTGATCTGAACACTGGCAACACTACCTACAAAGCCGTGCAGCGCAGCGCTGATTGCGTGAGCATCGGGCCAATGCTGCAAGGCCTGCGCAAGCCGGTAAACGACCTGCCACGGGGTGCACAGGTAGATGACATCGTTTATACCATCGCGTTGACGGCAATTCAGGCAGACACCCTTTCCTGACACACTGCTGCATCACACTCACGATTCTGTCGCCTGCCGGGACAGCATCCGAACTCTCTTCTGGAGCCCGTCCGGTATGGATTTTCTGCCTGCCCCATTGCGCGGTTTCATCGCCTCGCTGCTGTTGGCGCTCAACACCATTGTTTGTTGTACGCCGCTGTTCGTCGTTGCCATCTTCAAGCTGTGCCTGCCCTTCCCTGCCGCTCAGCGCGTGACGGACTGGCTGATGAGCCACATTCACGAAGCCTGGATCGCCAACAACAACCGCTGGATAAATCTGCTTGGGCATACCCGCTGGCATTTGAGCGGTCTGGAAGGACTGGATTACGAACACTCATATCTGGTCACCAGCAACCACCAGAGCTGGGTCGACATCATGGTGTTGCAATACGTCTTGAACCGCCGGATTCGCCCGCTGAAGTTCTTCCTCAAGCAGGAGTTGATCTGGGTGCCGGTGATCGGTCTGGCATGGTGGGCGTTGGGCTTCCCGTTTATGAAGCGTTACTCCAAAGCCTACTTGGCTAAACACCCGGAGAAGCAAGGCAAAGACCTGGCCACCACTCGACGCACCTGCGCCAAATTCCGCAATAACCCGGTGGGCATTTTCAACTTCGCTGAAGGTACCCGCTTCACCAGCGGCAAACATGCCGCACAGTCATCGCCGTTCCGCTATCTGCTCAAACCCAAGGCAGGCGGAATAGCGTTTGTACTGGATGCGATGGGTGAACAACTGGAGTCGATCATCAACGTGACGATTCATTATCCGCAAGGTCGGCCAGGTTACTGGGATCTGCTATGCGGCAATGTTCGGGAAGTGGTCGCGCATTTCGAAGAGATCAAGGTTCCGCAGCACTTCATTGGCAAGAACTACGATCAGGACGGCGAGTACCGCCTGGAATTCCAGCAGTGGATCAATAAGCTGTGGGAAGAGAAGGACCAGTTACTGGCGCGCTTGCATGCCGAGTATCCAGGCTGAAGCAACGCAGCTCCGACCAACCAAAATGCAATTACCTGATTTGGAGCGCTTTTCTGTAGATACCGTCTTGACCCTCATCGAGCAAGCGCGATGTCAGGGTCATAGGGTTTCCCCGACTTGAGCACTCCGTACACCAGATGCAACAGCTTGCGCATGGCCGCACATATGATTTCCTTCGGGGCCTTCCCGTTCGCCTTCATGCGTGTTTTGAGAGCCATAAGGACCG
>NZ_FYDU01000028.1:0-39747 GCF_900187575.1 Pseudomonas sp. Irchel 3A5
CCCCCCCCGGACCCTATGCCTTCCTCAATTGAGCAAAGCGACGCTCACGGTCACGCATCACTGGCTCATCTCAATGAGCGACGGCGATCCATCATCCAGGACTCATCATTTTCACTCATTATTATTCACTTGGTCGTGGAGTATCAGCAGGCCCCCATGAAGGCCTGCGCTGTTCAATCAGTCGGCCTTGAGCGTCGACACCACCTTGTTGCTGTCGAGATCGACTGTGGAGATACTCAAGTCCTCATTGAGGACATACGCCTTCGACTTGTCTTTGGTGAAGACAATGGCCTGGCGGGGTGCCTTCAAACCGGTCACAGTGGTGGTCACTTTCAGCGTTTTGGTGTCGATCACTGAAAGGCTGTTGTCACCGAGGTTACCCGAGTAGACGTGCAGCCCGTCTGGAGTGAGGGCTGCGCCGTAGGGGTCTTTGCCAACCATGACGGTGGTTGTGATGGCGCGTTTTTGAGTGTCGACAACTGCGATGCTGTTACTGCCGCTGTTAGCCGCGTACAGCGTATTGCCGTCCGCCGATATGGAGATGGCGCGCAACTTGTTGAAGCCAGTGATCTCACCTTCAATCGTATTGGTCTTGCTGTCGACCAGGGTAATTTTGTCCCCAAGAAAGTTGGTGACATAGACGGTTTTGCCGTCAGGGCTTACTCGGATGCCCTGGCGCGGTTGGGAGAAGCCAGGTACCACAGCTACTGGCCGCTGGTGATCAAGGTCAATGACCGACAGCGTGCTGGCCGCTTCATTGTTGACGTAGAGCAGGCTTCCGTCCTTGCTGAGTGTGGTACCAAAAGCACCTGCGCCCAACGGAATATCTGCGATCACTTTTAAAGTCTTGGTGTCAATCTTGCGCACGACCCCCAAACTGCTGTCGGAGAGGTAGAACACATCGCCAGTTGGCGAAAACACAATATTTCGCGGCGTGACGTAGCCGGTGAGAACCTGGCGAACCTTACCGGTTTTCAAATCATAAACCACTACATCTGGACGCTGACTGTAAGAGACCACCGCCGTCGTTTCATCAGGGCTGACGGCCAGCGAGTTGTTGTGAATATCGCCGTCAAACGTCCAGCGATCTTGCGCGGCCCACGCGCTCATCGATGCGGCCAACGCAACACCCAACGTCAGGGCTGTGACGGTTTTCTTTATCACATTCATCAGAGTTTCCTCATAGGGTAAGCAAGGCATCCAGTCGCGCCTTGGCATATACAACTCGTTCATCGCTGCAAGGCAATGAGTTGACTTTATGCGTCGTTGATAAATTCCGGAAACAACTTGTTTTGGTAGCTCTTACCTGTTTTATAAATAGGTCTAGCTATTCCTGGCTCACGAATTGACTGCAGTTTTCCCAGAATCGCTCAAGCCCAGGCGAGATGTATTTGTCCCGGTGGCGGATCAGAAAAAAACGTCGGGTCAGTGCAGGCAACGCGTGCGGCAGTTCAACCAGAACTTCAGAGGCCAGTAGATCCCGAACGACCCAGCGGGACAGGCAACTGATGCCAATGCCTTGTGCGAGGGTATGCTTGATGGCCTCCGAACTGCCGATCTGGCGCGTTTCGGCGAGATCGTGCAAATGACGCAGCAGCAATTGTTCGACTTCTTCACGGGTACCAGAACCTGGCTCGCGCAGTAGCCATTCAGCGGTACGAAGATCATCAAGTGTGACCTGCTGCTTTAGTGCCAAGGGGTGCCGTTGGCCTGCGACAATAAGCAACTCATCAATAAGCCAAGGCTCGGCACTGAGTTCGGGCAGGTGGCAAGGCCCCTCGATCAGGCCCATATCAATCTCGAAATCAGCGACTCTTCTTGCGATAGCCATGCTGTTGGCCATGTCGACATCGACCCTCAAATGTGGTGTTGATTGACGTAGCTCACCGAGAATTAATGGCAGAACATAATTGCCTATCGTGGTACTGCATCCTACCCGCAAGCGTGTCTTCAGCCCGGCATGGCCGGGTAAGAAACTGGCCTCTATCTGTTGTGCATTCTCAAGCATCCTTCTGGCTTGAGGCAGTAAGGCATGGCCGTTATCGTTCAGCACTAAACGCTTGCCTACACGGTCGAACAGCCTGGTATCCAAGGCGCTTTCCAACTCGTTCAGTGCGGCGCTGGTTGCAGATTGGGACAGTGATACCGAAATGGCGGCGCTGGTGGTGCTACCGTGCTGCGCGACGGCGCAGAAAATTTGTAGCTGGCGTAGGCTTAGCTTCAAGTAATCTACCTTCTTAATAGGTAATATAAACCTATACTATCCGTTTTTACCGCTATGCCCATCAAGCTATACTTCAACCATGTCATATTGAAGGCACACTGAAGCGGGAGCGCGAAAATGAGTGAGACACGACTCGCAGCTATAATGGGCGGCAGCCATCCACTGGCGGCTTTGTCCAATCCACGAGAAGCGATCCGGCAGTTCACACCCAACTGGTTCGCCGCCACGATGGGCACCGGGATTCTGGCGCTGGCTCTGGGCCAACTGCCCTTTGTTGCGCAGTGGCCCAAAGCGTTAGGGGAAGCCTTGTGGTTTTTTAATATCGTGCTGTTTTGCCTGTTTACGCTGATGTACGCGAGCCGTTGGGTATTGTTCTTCGACGAGGCCAAACAGATCTTCGGCCACTCCACTGTATCGATGTTTTTTGGAACTATCCCCATGGGATTGGCGACCATCATCAACGGTTTTCTCCTTTATGGTTTGCCACGCTGGGGGGGTGGGGTAGTCGCTTTAGCGGAAGTGTTGTGGTGGATCGATGTCACCATGGCATTGGCCTGCGGGGTGCTGATCCCGTATATGATGTTTACTCGCCAGCAGCACAGCATTGATCAGATGACAGCGGTATGGCTGCTGCCAGTAGTTGCGGCTGAGGTGGCTGCCGCCAGTGGCGGTCTATTGGCTCCGCACCTCGCTGATGCGAGCGCACAGTTCACCATGCTCATCACCAGCTACGTGCTGTGGGCCTACTCGGTGCCCGTCGCCTTGAGCATACTGGTGATCCTGTTACTGCGCATGGCGCTGCACAAACTACCTCATGAAAGCATGGCAGCATCGAGCTGGCTGTCTTTAGGGCCGATCGGTACCGGGGCTTTGGGGATGTTGCTGCTGGGCAACGATGCTCCAGCAATCTTTGCTGCTCATGGAATGGCAAGCATCGGCGGCGTAGCCGAGGGCATTGGCTTGATCGGTGGTGTGCTGTTCTGGGGGCTGGGATTGTGGTGGATGGTATTGGCGCTGCTAATTACCGGGCGCTACTTTAGGGAGGGCATTCCCTTCAACCTCGGCTGGTGGGGCTTCACCTTTCCGCTGGGAGTGTACGCCGTAACAACCCTCAAATTGGGCTCTATGCTGCACCTCACGTTCTTTAGCTTCTTTGGCGTGGTGCTGGTGTTGATGCTGACTGTCATGTGGATGATCGTCGCGGCTAAAACCCTGGCTGGTGCCTATCGCGGCAACTTGTTCGTCTCGCCGTGTATCCACTCGCTGAACAAGGCGAGCAAAACCTGAGCCTTTGGCTACTTGATCGACTGTTTGGCGTGACGCAGTGTGGACAAAATGCGCTGCCTAACATTCGGGTGAGTGCAAACAGAAAGGGGACTTGGGTGTGGCATTTCCAGCAATGAAAAATTAGGGAAGGCGAGCCGAACACGCGGTATGGCTTTCTGGGCAACACGTCCGGCAAACACGATAGTGACGAGATCAGGGAAAAGCGTCAGTAGCGTGATCAGCATCTCGATACCTTCCTCAATTTGCGCTCTGCGGAGCGGACCCTTGGGCTTATCGAGATCTGGTAACCAAGGGTACAAATTCCAAAGGACGGTTTTGTGACGTGCCAGTCCAACCTGCTCAATGAAACCTTTCAGGTTGCGTTGTGCAGGCCCCGGATTGTCTCTTGAGACATACCGTGGAAGACTGACCGTTCGAGCGGGCGATTCCAACAAGATCAATACCCTTGCGAAGACGCCGCCATCCAGTGGATCGAAATACGGTAAAGTTCTTCCGCCCGTGGACTGGGCCATTACCCAGCGCGTCAATTCAGCAGTTTTCGGCAGCAGCAAAAAGTCTTCTCTTACCTTCAGAGAAATTTCCTGCTCTGCGCTCTTCTGATTGAGTAACACTACTTGCAAGCCTCCTTCTTCAGGTTATAGGCCGCTACCGATTTACGAATATCTTCCCGCGCTTCGTCTGCGCTCCCCCAGCGGCCCATTTTCACCCACTTACCCGGCTCTAACGCTTTGTAGTTTTCGAAGAAGTGCTGAATCTGTGCGAGGAGTAACGCAGGGAGGTCAGAGCATTCCTTTACATTGCTGTACATAGAGCTGAGTTTTTCATGAGGCACTGCGATTACCTTGGCATCCGCACCAGCTTCGTCCGTCATGTACATCACACCTACTGGGCGACTGCGGATGACAACGCCAGGTGATACCGGGTAAGGGCAAATCACGAGGACGTCCAAAGGATCGCCGTCATCGCTCAAGGTATTTGGAATGAACCCGTAGTTAGCCGGGTAGAACATCGGCGTGCTGAGGAAGCGATCAACGAAGATCTGTCCACTTGGCTTGTCCACCTCGTACTTGATCGGCGAGTGGTTTGCAGGAATCTCGATAACGGTGAAAAAGTCATCGGGGATCGCGTTACCAGCTGGAATGTCCGTATAGCTCATGTTCACAGCTCCGAAGCTTTGGAAGGGGCTGAGCTGGAAGGCGTTTTTCCAAGTGTGCCCATCTCGATTGGCGTCTTGGTGAAAAACACCGATATTTCCTCACAGTCCAGTCGCTTGAATAACCGCTCTGCCTCATCCTCCGTGATTGCCAAGCGAATCTCCGTGGGTTGATCAGCCAGCTCAAAAAAGTGCGATGAGTGTAGTTTCCCAGTGTGTCCAAAACCTTCGATTCCAGTACATAGCGTGGCACCGCGCAGCCCCATTTCCTTAGCCACGTCGACGATCCATTCGCCAAGCATCTTTCCTTGATAACGACGGTTTTGTTGGGTGAAGAAAACGACCATATAACCTTTCATTTTAATCTCCTCAGCGAGTACCAATCATTTGGTAGGACAGTAGTCCGGCAGCGGTCATCGCTAACGAACCTACGACGTGCAATGAAATTGAGCCGAGGGCCCAAAGCAATCTCCCTTCTTGGATTAGGGCAACTGTTTCGGCTGAAAAGGTGGAAAAGGTGGTAAGTCCCCCACAAAAACCCGTGATAATTAGCAGGCGCCATTCGGGGCTTAAGGAGGGAGATGCGGCCAAGAACGCGATGGCCAGGCCGATGATGTAACCCCCGACCATGTTCGCCACCACAGTGCCTGGGGGAATTGTCGGGAAGAGTGCGTTGAGCTTCATGCCTAGGAGCCAGCGCAACCAAGCACCAAGTGATGCACCGATGGCGATAACTAATAGTGATTTCAGCATGGCTGCAATTCTCCTCTGGTCTGGTAGAGCCGAGGAGGTACTGATAATCGCAGATTGCGATAGAGAGCTGCTATGAGATTTGAAGTCAAGATCCTGTCCTAGATTAGAGGACAGGGAGGCGAACCTACGCACCCTGTCCAGGGTTTACGTAGGCATCATCAGCACGAGGCGGTTTCAAGGAGGAATGCCATCTCCTGTGCAGATCCTATAGCAACAGTACCGATAACTTCAACCTCCACGCCCCGAAATCAGTGCGGCCTATAGGTACGCTGTCTCTACTGTCATAGTGACCTGAGCCTACCCAGCTGAACGAGCCCCATGAAAGACAGGACACCGTTTCCCCCTTACGATAAGGGATAGGCAAACGGTTATGTTTATGACTAATAGCAACGACAAGAGTGGGGAGCTTTTGGGCCAGGAGCGGCGGCGCCGCTGGAGCCCGGAGCAAAAACTGGCCATGGTTCGCGAGAGTCTTGAGCCAGGGCAAAGCGTTTCGGTGGTCGCTCGACGCAACGGCATCAATGCCAACCAGCTGTTCCTATGGCGCAAGTTATATCAGGACGGCAGTCTGTCGGCGGTCAGTGCCGGTGAAGCCGTTGTGCCCGCCTCGGAGCTGAGCGATGCGCTCAAGCAGATCCGTGAACTGCAACGGATGCTGGGCAAGAAAACGATGGAAGCAGAAATCCTCAAAGAGGCCGTGGAGATCGCCCGGTCGCGAAAATGGATTGCGCACTCACCCTTGTTGCCGGGGGACGACCAGTGAAGCTGGTCAGCGAATGTCTCGGTGTGGCGCGCTCGCAATTAACGGTTCGAATCAAGCAATCGGTATCGCTCAAAGTACGGCGCCGCAGGCCTGTGGACGATGCTGATCTGGTGGTTGAAATCCAGCAACAGATCAGCGAACTGCCCAGCTATGGCTACCGTCGTGTTTGGGGATTGCTGCGTCGTGCCCGTGAAACCCAGTCGCTGCCGGCGATCAATGTGAAACGGGTTTACCGGGTCATGCGCGATCACGACCTGCTGTTGGCGCGGCGCATCAAACAGTCCGGCGTGCCGCGTCGGCACGAGGGTCGTATTGCGGTGCAAACCAGTGATACGCGTTGGTGCTCGGACGGCTTTGAGTTCCGCTGTGAGGACGGCGCCAAACTGAGCGTGACCTTCGCCCTGGATTGCTGTGACCGCGAAGCCATCGGCTGGGTCGCGAGTCCGACCGGGTACAGCGGCGATGACATCCGCGACTTGATGCTGGAGAGCGTAGAGAAACGCTTCGGTGATCAACTGCCTGCAACGCCGGTTCAATGGCTAAGCGACAACGGCTCGGCGTACACCGCCGAACAGACACGCCTGTTTGCTCGACAGATCGGTTTGCAGCCGGTGACCACCCCGGTGCGCAGCCCGCAGAGCAACGGCATGGCCGAGAGCTTCGTGAAGACGATCAAACGTGACTACGTTGCGCACATGCCCAAGCCGGATCGAGAAACGGCGCTGCGCAACCTGGCAATTGCCTTCGAGCATTACAACGAGCAGCATCCGCACAGCGCCTTGAACTATCGCTCACCGAGGGAGTTCAGGCGCTTGGCAGCAGCATCAATTTGACGGGGAGTTGGTGTCCGGTTTTGTAGGGGCAAGTCCAATGCCTGCAAAGTCGTACCTGTGAAGATCGGCCGTATAAGCGCCCGTCATTGTTGCGACCTGATGCTTAACAGCCTCACTAGGTTGAGTGGTGTGCAGAGAATATGTCGGCATATTTTTCCTTCGTGTCGGAGCTGCACTGGTAAAGCGTTCAGTGAACGTCCCCATGCAAGTCGGAAATATCCTATCAGTCAGTCGGGCGAGTCAGAGTCGCTCGTGGCACGCAACGGTCTCCCAGCCACATTCCTGCCTCCTCACAACACGGTGCTCGTCGTTCCGTTTCACGGGTTGGCAGCTTCAGAAAGCAGGTCAGCACTGGAGTCATCGGTGTTTCCTAGGCCTTACTGCCCGCACACAACACTATGTGTTTCCATGCACTGATTACCCGCTTTTGACTTTTACGCTCTGCACAGCTCACTCTGACCTGTATCTAGTCTTCCTGACGTATATCTGTCTTTCTGAGTTATATCAGTCATCCTACGTATATCTTCAACCTACCTATATGTCACTTACCTAGTATTTAACCAGAGTATAGGACGCCTTTCGCGCACATAGCAGCGATAGCGTCGTCGACTTTGGACCAGTCAAGCGCGACTCCCCTAGCCGTTTCCGGTGTTGCACACCGGTATCTGAGCCGCCAGATACCAACCACTTTCTCTGGATCTGATGGCAGATAAAACCAGCAGCCCTCAGGTTCTGAGCGATCGTTATCCTTGTGCACGTAAAATCCAACGCCAAGGCCAGGTGCGGCCTCTAGCAGGGACGAGTCAGACCCAACGGCGTGGAAGTCATTAACACGGATTGGAGTCCTCTCACCGTCGATGCTTATGGAGGTTACAACCTCATAAAAAAGGCCCGTACCTTTCAGCAGCTTGAAGGCCTTCCAAAAAACGTCACTATTGCCATTCTCGTCTACCTTACCGCCCATGCTGCCAACTATCTTGCTGATAAATTTTGCTTGGGCTGTGTCGTTGATTGGCTCAGCTGTCACTCGGAACCCTTCACCTTCAGGGCTGACCATATGGTTCCAATGTCGCCATATCTGCTGGTGATCAACTCCGCCGAACATTTCTAGATCGTGCACTGCATAACAGTAAATCAGCAGCATAACGGCGCAGACAACCACTTCATCAGTAGCCCCTTCCTTCAATAAGCGACCAATGCCATCCGCATTGCCTATCCCCCCATCTATCAGCGCGTGAGGGATATTCACAGTTCCCTGGTGGTGCATTGCCCATAGAGCCTGATTGCGTGGCAACCCTGCCGCTGGCTTCTTGATGAGCCCCATGCCGGCTAAGGCGTTAACTATGCCTGTGGCCATAGGCGTTCCACAGCCTGTCAGCACCCTGACTTTCTCCGCACCCGCACCAGTCAGCATGTTAGGGCCACGGCCGTCTAAATCCCTCATGGTCGTATGCCTGGCCAACCCTAAGTACGCCAATAGCAAGCGAGGGTCTTTTTTCGCGTTAGCGATCAGCTCCAGTGCTTCAAGCGATACCGGCGAAAACTGCCCTGGTTTTGTCCCTTTTGTCATTGCCCCCCCTTGGCATTACGCCTTTGGCTGCTAACGATTTTTTGTACTATGACATGAGTACAAAATAAGAATAAAAATTAAGTCCTCATAAATCCCTTTAACTTCGGCGTTCTTAGCGTATTAAAATTCCGTACATTGCAATTATACGGAAAGACAGTAACGATAGAAATATCTATTCTAGATATTCTTGTACAACGACCTATAGGAAACTTAAAATAAAGGTATCTATACCGGCCTGTTTCCAATACTGGGGTACAAGAATGGAAAATCGCGAGCAATTGATAAAGGATCAAAAAACATCCAAAAGAGTGATACTTTTTTTTGTTTTATTCTCAACCATCGGTTTAATATTTGGGTGGCCATTCGCAACGCCTTACGTATTCGTCATGCTGAAGTACAAAACGTTTTGGGCAGTGATGACGTTAGGAATTGTCGGGTGCGCATTCGCAGCAGATGGCAATCTCTGGTTGCTCCGAAACCCAGGGAAATCACCACGCGATTATTACCAGCGGAAGCATTGGTGGCTTCATGTCTTTAACTGGGAAATTAAACAGGGATCCCCAGAAACGGAGGCCGCAGACAAGTGAAACTATCCAGACCGCTTTCCTGTATTGCCTTTATTTTTTCCTGTGTTGTTGTGTTGCCTGTGTTTGCGGAAACCACAACAATCGGTGAAATAACTGCCGCATCCAAAAAAACTGGCGATTTGTCCCGCCAAGCTCTTACAACTATCTATGGCGACGTGGTTAACAACCCTCTTGCCTCCAGCGAGGCTGGCGGTGTAGATACTATTCTAGCCAGCATATTTCAAGTACTTAACGGCGCTCTCCTGGTCGTTGGGTCACTATGGGCCTGCTATATCATCTTTCGGAAGTTAACTCGCACGGCTCACGATGGCGCTGTGTTCGACAAGCAAAATACAACGGTCTGGGGACCTGTACGAATAGTGTGGGGGTTGGTTTCTTTAGTACCTACCGCAAACGGGTGGTCTCTTTCGCAACTGCTTATGCTTTGGTCCGCATCTACTATGGGCATAGGTATTGCCAATTTAAGTACATATGCCGCCATTAGTGCCTTTGAAGATGGGAAAGGAATGGTGGTGCAACCGGCCATGCCCAGCACCCTCCAGCTTGCCCATAATCTGTTTGAGGCCAATATCTGCATGCACGGCATAAACGCCGGTCTCGCCGAGGCTGCTGCACAAGGCGGACTTGTCACACAAGGCGGCTACGTCCAGCAGGTGCCGACGAGCTCCGGTTTCACCCTAAAAAACAAAAGCTTCATATGTGGTGGAGCCGATATCAATGCGGATCTCGAAGCCCAGTCATCATCGACAAACTGGTTTTCCACCACGATTGATACCTCACAAATCCGTAAGGCGCATCTCGACGCTTTGGTGGCAATGCAAAATACGATCACCAAATCCGCTCTCAAATTCGTTAATGAAGTTGTTCAGAAAAAGAATGGTGCTGGAGATATTTCGGATGTCGAAGGGGGGATCCAGTCCGCCGCTCAGGCTTACGAAATCACCGTTAACCAAAGCGTCGGTACTAAGCAGGGAGATATTGAAGCGCTCGCAAATCAGATGAGCACGAGCATCACAGAGGCAGGGTGGTGGTCACTAGGCGCCTGGTATCAAACATTTGCCCAAGCCAATACGAAACTGACTGATGCCGTTGCCGCCAAAGCTGGCTCATACGGCCCTTCATCGGGTGGAGACCCTGCTGTCGTCAATCTTTATCAAAGCGCGATGGACGCCTACGCGGTGCAAAAGAGTACAAACACCAATGCAAATCCTTTGGGCGCAAACGGTTCTCAGGGAACCGAAACAAGCAAAGTGATGAGCCACCTTTTTGCTCCGATGCAGAAAATAACAACTTCACTGGTAACGGACGTTAACTTCAATGGAGAGCAAGGCGGTCAGCTTAACCCGCTCATCAAGATGAAGAACCTTGGTGACACTCTCATGGGAACAGCCGAAATTGCCGTAGCCACATACGGCGGTTTAAAAGCTTTGGAAAGAGTTACCGATGGCAACAGCGCTGTAGGGCTAACGACAAAGTTTGTAAATTTCTTCTCAGGAGGATTGGATGCTGGTAAAGGTTTACTTGATGCAATGTCCCCATTTATCATAATGGCGATATTCGCATTATTTCTGCTAGGCGCGACTTTATCAATATACCTACCAATGACACCTTTCATCATTTGGTTCGGTGCAGCAATTAATTGGCTTGTTGTCGTTGGAGAAGCAATCATTGCAGCACCGCTTTGGGCTTTTACCCATCTTGGCGGTGAAGGTGACGGTATGGGCCAGAGAACGGCGCACGGTTATCTATTTCTCTTGAATTGCATGTTTCGACCTACATTGATGGTAGTCGGATTTTTCTTGGGCGGAGCTATTGTGGTTGCGGGCGGCACGCTACTAAACAACCTATTTGGAATAGCCATTGCAAATGTTCAGTACGACTCCATGACAGGAATTTTCAGCGCTCTGTTCTTTGTCGCGGTTTATTGCTCTATGTGTTTTAACTTAATCCATAGCAGTTTCAACCTGATTTTTATCGTACCAGATCAGGTCATAAACTGGGTAGGTGGTCAGGTATCCGCTACTGTAGGTCGGGACGACAATGACCGTACACGGCAGGCCATCTCGGTTTTCGCTGGAAAGCTAGAGCACATGGCACCTAAGTCTGGCATGCCAGGTAGAAAGCCGGGCAATAGCAAACCTAGCGGTGGAGATGGCATTCATGGTTAATGTGCTAATTAATTATATTGTTCACGGGAGTTAATTATGCTTTATTTAATTACGACTATTCATTGGCTAGGTAATATTTTAAGCCTAATCATAATATGGGTAGCAATCGCAATTATTTATAATAGCCACGCCTTATGGCCACTTTGGCTGATCGGCCTAACCTTTGTCTGGATGTTTGGAGGCAACTGGCTCATCAAAAACTTAAAGAGTCGCTACGCGAAGCGACTGCATAAGCTAGTTATGTCAATCGCTCCGGCGGGTTTTTCAGCCAAGGTGCAGATTTCTGATGAAGCGGGCCGCCGCTACGTGGGAATAGACCCAAAAGCAGGCACGGCAGTCTTGATCGACGAGTACAACGGTATCCGCAAAGCCATGCCACTCTCAGAAATCACAGAGTGGGCCACCGACATAACCTCAGGGAAGCACTTCCAGCACGTCATATTGCGATTTAGAAATTATGACTATCCATCAATAACCATACCCGTGCGATCGCACGATATGGAACGCATCACATCGCAGCTGATTACCGCAATGGGATAAAAAAACCGGGCTTAAAGCCCGGTTTTTTTATCCCAGTTGAGTGGGGATTTCGTTCAGTACAAGGATTTCGTGTTCAGCCATCCCAGATCGACGCTGTTCCAAGGCAGATTCTGACGTTAGCATCGAGTGCTCCAGCTGCTGCTGTTCGAACAAACGCCCCAAGAGAGCTACCTCACCCTCAGATTCCAGAGATCGAAGCTGTGCTGGGCTCTCAAGAGCCCAGCGGTCCAGAATTCTCCAAGCGCAGAGGTGAAAGGCTGGTAATCCGCGTACCGTACTTATCGTCGCAGGCATTAATACCCCACCAGCGATCGACAGCGGTGGTACGGCATTAGTGAACATGCTTGCCTCCGTGTCGACGCAAATAAGAAATCGTTTGATAGTTTGCGCGGAAAAGTCGTTCATGAAAGCCACCACCCCGCATCAGCTCTTCTCGATGCTCGGCTGCAAATCCTAGCCTAGCTAGCTCAATATCATCACCGTAAGCCACAGCCCGATTAGCGGATCTCATCAATGCGTTAGCTTGTTGTAACCGCAGAATGTCAAACCGGTAATCCGGTGCGCGGATAAAATGAATAGCTCCCATGACTAACCTCCATATTTTACAATTTAACGCAATAACTCAGTTACTTACTGAGCCTTACGATTGCCGCTTTCACCTCAACAAGGATCTCTGGATATTCTTTTGAATGCATGCCACCGCTTTCCTTGAACAGGTGTTTTTGCAAACCAGCCAGCCGCCTCAATTCGTTGAGGATGTGACTATAAATTTTGCTTTGAGTACGCCGACCTAAAGCCGCTGCGAGCATGAATTGCCCAGTGCTTTTTCCGCAGTCATCGGCTTTCTCGCGAACTGCCGCTTCTTCATGCTCAAAACACCTAACAAATGGCAACCATTTGGTTCGCCGTTGCTCGTTCATGCTCATAGCCTGGAACTCGGCTGTGTGTCGTTCTTAGAGCGTTCGGCCAGCTCGGCAAGGATCTCAGGCCGCAATACCAAATCTTCTCTGTATGTGGCGCAGCGGGTGAACTCTTTGCCTCTTCTTTTAGATTTCCAACGCGTCCACAAGCTCCACAGATTCCAGCGCTTATCGTCCTTCATCGTCTGTACCCTCTCTGCTGACTGCTGAGCCGTACAACCAAAATGGTTAAAGTGACGTCCTGGATATTGGAAACGATGCGATAGTCTCCAACTCGGTACTTCCAGAGCTCGCCCAGCTCTGAGCCTTTCAGAGCGCTTCCAATACTGTGTGGTTCGCCTTGATTGGTGATACGTCCAACAAGAAATTTCAGAACGTCCTTTGCTGCATCGTCCCCAAGTTCTTTCAGTTCCTTTTCCGCTGCCGGATCAAATTCAATCCGCCAGGTCATAGGACTTGATCACGTCTTGAAGTGAAATCGTTTCGCTACGGTTCTCACGCACCTCTCCCAATCGCTGCTCAGCTAGGTACAGATCCTCTAGGTCATCAATGTGCTCGAGGATGGCTTCCCGGGCATAGAAGGTCTTGGTGCGTCCTGTACGAGCAGCCAATGCTTCTAGGCGCTCCTCTATTTCCGGGGCAAGACGGATAGCTAACATGGGATCCTCCAATGGCTGCTATACAAGTATAGCGTAGCGTTAATAATGTGTGGGACAGCCTATCGCAATAGAGCCGTGTAAATAGCCGCCTTCGGGCTACCAAAGCAGGCGCACAAAATTTGGCTTAGGGGTTTCGGGGCTTGCCCTGAGCAGGGAGGTAGGCAGCGCAAGGGAGTGAAACGACTGCAGCGAGGCCGGTTGTACGTACGCCATTTATGGCGGGAGTACAAACCCTACCCTGTCCTGCTTCCAAAAGCGTGTTTAGTAACAATCTCAGTGAACCTGAAAAAGACATTTCTGAAAGCCATTTACGAACAGCTCGGTACCACGAAAAATGACATACAGGTGAACAATCAGGGAAAAAATACATTTCAACAAAAATGACAAACCTACGGACGTTTGAGGCGAGGAAATTCAAAACCATAACGAAAGATAGAGTAAACGATAGAAGCATTACTGCTAAAGTGAGGAGAAGATCATCATCCGTATGAAAAAAAAGAAACAAAAAAAATTTAAGACAAAGGTAAATTTGTCGTGATGGATATAAAAAAATCAAATGAGCAGTTACAAAATCTCGAATTGGCAGAGGACTTAATAGATACTGTCTTCGCACTTGCTTCCGAGAAGCTTTATAAAGAAGCTGGAAATGACCAAAAATCAATGTCTCATTGGCATCGCCTGATGACGACAGCGAATAATGATCGACATACGTTGAGGATTGAAAAAAGCAGTGCTGTGAAAGCGATTGTTGAACGCTACAAAGCGCTGTTAATGCAATTAATGCAATCGGAAAATTGATACCGCGAAGGACATCGCAGTACACGTGCCTGGTTCATGGGGAAAATCAAACACCGGGTTGATATCGAAAACCCCAGAAACAACAGCACGACCTGGCAGTCGTGGTAGTTATGATGTACGTGTGCCGGAATGGCTATCAGGGTTTAGCACCTCCACCGAATCCTATGCAAACCCTATAAGAAGAGCTATCACCAGCATGTACAGGCGGTTGAGGAGTGTCTCCGCTCAGCAGGAGTAAAACACTTATAACAATATATAGTTTATTTTTTCTTCGGCATAGTGATTAAATCTCTTTAGTTAATGTCATAAGCTCGCTCCCCTGTAGTTGCTCGGGATGAATTAACGATTTCATCCAAACTCTGCGGGCTCCCCATGATAAGGGAAACTAGCTGCTGACTTATCGAATACTATAATGCTACACCGCGACATTATAATATATTTGAAAAATAAATAACTGCCATCCTTGACTATATATTTGCAAATGGTAAAACATATATAAGGCGCAAAATTTCAAAAATTAATTTGGAGAATACAACATGCCTTAACGGAGATATCTAGTTATGAGAAAATATATAAAACTTGCTGCAAGAATACTGTTATACACCTACATAAGCACCATTTCTGGCGACTCTGCACAGCCGCTAGAGCAAGCAAAACCGGTGATTCCACCACCGCATTTCGAGCTTTGCTTGAAGCCGTCTCACGACTCTTCTGAATGACGTGAGACTGCACAGAACGCGACCCCAGTGGTCGTTTTTCTGACTCACTATCAATACTATAGTATTTGAATGTTCGGTCTATTTTGAACTTACGCTTGACGCGCAAGCTGCAAGCCCTTCGGTGTTAGCACACCTTCATAGACAGGCCTGAAACAAATGTTACCAGCTGTCATTACAGTGATCGAGTAACAGCTCAAACCTTGATCAAACAATCGTTTCAAACCATCAGCATTAGCTTCTACGAATGCTCGTTCGAGCGTCTGATTCGCTTCATGCAGTTTCAACAGCTCAGCGAGCAAGTTATCCGTCGGCATAATCAACATCCTTCAATGGGCAGTCATGTAAAAGTGCTGCGAAAGGAGTGACAAAATCAAGCGGATTTACGTAAAGATGTATCTGGGGAGCCAGCAGAATTTAGATAAAATCGTACGTTAGGCCATCATTTTCGGTCAGTTTTTAGCAAGATCACAATACTTTTCAACGGCCTACGATTTTTAGACGTCTCCGTTTGAAATGCACCTCAACCGGGCGTCAGGTGGTTCACTCGCGCAACATCAGAGTAGGGCTGTTTTCTGCCCTACCTGACGGTATGACTTCAACCTGACAGGCTAAATGCTTAGCGTAACCGTCCGGGCAACACACCTTCCTGACACCGTCGCTTGAGGCGATGGTGTCCACCCAAATATAGGTGGACACCATTTTTAGCCTTTTTAAGCGGACGCCCATGCCACAAGAACGCCGTTCCTATTCCAAGTCCTTCAAGGCCCAGGTCATTGCTGAGTGCGCCCAACCTGACACTTCAATTGCCAATGTCGCCTTGACCCACAACCTCAATGCAAACCTCGTCCATAAATGGATTCGGGTGCATGCACAGAAAAACCTGACACTTCAAACCGCCTTCATCCCGGTCAAGACATCGCCGCCGGTGCCGATGCATCAGGCCCTTCCTGCCACGATCCGAATCGAAGTGCCGCATTCAAAAGGCGTAGTCGTGGTGAGTTGGCCGGCAGAAAATGCAGCGGCGTGTTCTGCTTTCCTGCGAGACCTGCTGCGATGATCCGCATCGACTCCATCTGGCTTGCCACCGAGCCCATGGACATGCGCGCAGGCACTGAAACTGCGCTGGCGCGGGTCGTGGCGGTGTTCGGTGCGGCGAAGCCGCACTGTGCTTATCTGTTTGCCAACCGTCGTGCCAATCGCATGAAAGTGCTGGTGCATGATGGCTTGGGGATTTGGCTTGCTGCCCGGCGCTTGAATCAAGGACGTTTTTTTTGGCCGGGCGTGCGGCACGGCTCTGAAGTCGAGTTGGATGCAGAGCAACTTCAAGCCTTGGTGCTCGGCTTGCCTTGGCAACGCGTCGGTTCCGGAGCAGCCATCACGGTGCTCTAATTCGCCTGCCATGGCCTGCTTGCCAGCGCAATTGGCCCATCAGTCTATCGCCGCCACTAGCCCTCTCTGGCAAAATCGGCGGCATGACTTCGCATCCGAATCTCGATCAATTAAACCCTGAAGAACTGCGTGCCTTGGCGGCGCAGTTGATCCAGCGCGTCGAGACGATGGACAAGCAAATCACTCATCACAAATCGGTCAACGAGAAGCTGGCCCACGAGATCGCGCTGCTCAAACGCTTCAAGTTTGCCAAGCGCAGCGAGCAGTTGAGCCCGGATCAAGCCAGCCTGCTCGACGACTTGATCGATACGGATATCGCCGCTATCGAAGCCGAGTTTGAGGCGCTGCAACCGGCACCTGTCGAAGCCAAAGTGCGCCAGCAACCCAAGCGCGCACCGCTGCCACCGCAGTTTCCTCGCACACTGATCCATCACGAACCGGACAACAGCCACTGCCAGTGCGGCTGCGCACTCAAGCGCATCGGCGAAGACGCCAGCGAAAAGCTCGACTACACGCCCGGCGTGTTCACAGTCGAACGCCACATCCGTGGAAAGTGGGCCTGCGAACAGTGCGAAACACTGATCCAGGCGCCGGTACCGGCGCACGTCATCGACAAAGGCGTCCCGACCGCAGGCCTGCTGGCCCACATCATGGTGGCCAAGTTTGCCGACCATCTGCCGCTGTATCGCCAAGAGAAAATCTTCGGCCGCGCCGGGCTGCCCATCGCCCGTTCGACCTTGGCGCAGTGGGTGGGCAACTGCGGCGTGCAATTACAGCCGCTGGTTGATGCGCTGCGCGAAGCCGTGCTGACGCACGACGTCGTTCACGCCGACGAGACGCCGGTACAAATGCTGACGCCTGGTGCGAAAAAAACTCATCGCGCTTACGTCTGGGCCTATGCCACCAGTCAGTTCTCCAACCTGGCGGCGGTCGTTTACGACTTCAGCCCGAGCCGCGCTGGCGAACATGCCCGAGCCTTCTTGGGCAGTTGGAACGGCAAGCTGGTCTGCGATGACTTTGCCGGCTACAAGGCAGGCTTTGAACTGGGCGTTACGGAGATCGGCTGCATGGCCCATGCCCGCCGGAAGTTCTTCGACTTGCACGTGACCAACAAGAGCCAGGTCGCCGAAAAAGCGCTGAACTACATCGCGGCCTTGTACGAAGCTGAACGAGAAGTCCGAGAGCTGGAGCCGGGTGATCGGCAGCGAATACGGCAGGAAAAAGCAGCGCCAATCGCCGACGCACTTCATACCTGGATGATCGCCCAAAGACAGCTTGTGCCTGAGGGTTCGGCCATCGCCAAGGCGCTGGATTACAGTCTCAAACGCTGGATAGCGCTGACGCGCTATCTCGATGACGGTGCCGTGCCCATCGATAATAACTGGTGCGAGAATCAAATCCGGCCGTGGGCTCTTGGGCGTTCGAACTGGCTGTTCGCGGGATCGTTACGCAGCGGTAAACGTGCAGCGGCGATCATGAGTTTGATCCAATCGGCGCGACTCAACGGCCATGATCCGTATGCTTATTTGAAGGACGTCCTCACGCGCCTGCCGACGCAGCGGGCAAGTGAGATTGCGGAGCTACTACCGCATAGGTGGCGACCGGTTTAGTTGCGCAAGACGGGATGCCCGGACGCACCTCCAACTGGTGCCATTACCGGTCTACTTAGCCTTTATGCTGGTTATCCATGCATTCCTCCCTACAGCTTCGCCCGGTTCAGCCGATAGTTTTCGTACCAAGAGAAGCGCGGCAATTCGATCCTGTAACAAAGGAGAGTAAGCGGCTTTTGAGGAAGATCTCTTGGAATGCTTTCATTACCTCATAACCATAAATGAGAGATGGGCACTTTTTAACGCCTAAGAAAGCACTCACAGACCTTGAGTGATCGAGAACCCGATGAATTTATTAGCGCCTGCCCTGTTCGTTACCAACCGTGTTCGATTCCCCATGAAATTCGCAATTTTGGGATTTATTGTCCTGATTCCTCTGCTCCTGCTAGGCACCCGGGCGATGCTTTCACTGAACACGAGCATCACGGGCATCAAGCATGAACAGGTGGGTCAACAATACTTGTTGGACGTCACCCCTATCCTGCGTCTAACCATGATTCAGAGGGCGCTGACACACGGCATGCTCAGCGGTGACACCAACGCAGTAGCCAATGCAGCACGCAATGCTGAAAAGCTTAACGATGCCTATGCGACTCTTGCTGCGCAGGACGCAAAATTTAGCACCCAACTGGCAACGACAGACCGAGTTCAGACGTTGCGTACCGCTAGTGTGCAGCTGGTTGAACGCGCCAAAGCAGGCGAAGCACCTTTGGTGATCTTTTCCGCGTGGAACGACCAGTTAACCGACCTAATGAATTTCGTTTACTACATTACGGCCACTTCCGGCATGATTTTGGACGAAGATGCAGGTTCGTTGTACCTCATCGATCTAAGCTCTATACGTCTGCCTCGGCAAATAAATCTGGTCGGACAGATTCGCGGTCTGGCCAGCGGTTTTAGCGCTGACCGTCCTCTGGACGACACCACTCGTATTTTTGCCCAGACTTTGTTGAAACAGGAGCTGCTAATGCGTCAAGAGTTGCAGCAGAGCCTTTCCCTGCTTCGCCGAGAAGAGCCTAAATTATTTGGTGTAGTTCAGCCGTCTGTAACAACAGCCATTACCGACCTGGAAAATCTGCGTAAAGACCTGGTGGACTACCTTGATCCGAGCAAGCGCTCAAACGTGAATGCCAACACCTTGGGCGAGCGTGGAAACGCCGCCGTTGCTCAGTTTTACAAAGCTCAGGATCAGATGCAGGAATCGCTGCGAATTCGAATTGATGAGCGTCTGAATACACTGAGTAATGAGCGTACTTTCGGCACTGAGCTATTTATCGCCATTGCGATACTGCTGCTCTATGCGTTCGTCGGCATCTACAAGGCCCTGCGGATTGGGGTTGATGAGCTCCTAGCTGTGACGGCACGTATTGCTCAAGGCGATCTGAGCGCGCGCGTCCGAATCAACAGCCACGATGAAATCGGTGATGTAGGCGAGGGACTTAACCGCATGGTAACGGCCTTCTCTGGCTCACTGAGCCAGGTGGAGCGTAGCTCGCATTCAGTCTCAGATGCGGCAAAGCGACTAGAGATCTCCATAGGCCAAGCCAAAGCCTCAATGAACTCACAACAGGCTGAAACCGAGCAGGTTGCTACTGCCATCAACGAAATGACCGCGAGCGTTGCCGACGTGGCCCAGAATACCGAGGGCGCAGCACGTGCCGCTGAATCTGCAAGCAGTGCGTCTAACGACGGCTTGAAAGTTATGATTGAAACAAGTGCCGCTATTGAGACGTTGGCCAACGAAGTGGAGCTCAGTGCAAGCAAAGTCGAAGCGTTAGCGACACACAGCAAAGAAATCGGTGGTGTCATCGAGGTCATCAGTACCATCGCGGATCAGACTAACCTGCTGGCCCTCAACGCGGCCATCGAGGCGGCGCGAGCTGGCGAGCAAGGCCGTGGTTTCGCGGTCGTGGCTGACGAAGTGCGGACTCTGGCCTCGCGCACACAAAACTCCACAGAAGAAATTCGACGGATCATCCAACAGTTGCAAGGCGCTACTGATGCCGCTGTTCAACAGATGAAAGCTGGGCAAACCCGAGCTAGGGAATGCATTCAGGCAGCGAGCCAAGCGTCTGGCAGCCTGAACCAGATCAATGAAGCAGTAGACGGAATTGTGGGCATGAACACTCAGATTGCAAGTGCGGCGGTGCAGCAACATTCGGTCTCAGAGGATATCAATCGCAACGTCATCGGCATTCGAAACAGCAGCTTAATCGTCATGGAAGGCGTAGAGGACAACGCCGTAACGGCTGACGAGCTTTCATTGCTCGCTAATGAACTTCGCAGCGTAGTCGGCAAGTTTAAGTTATCCAGCAACGCTTGAAAGGAATCTCAAGCGTTTCAATTGTTGATAGCACGAGAAAGTGCTTTGATCGGGTCTGACTGGGGTGATGATGCCCGGCAGTCCCTGATCGACATTGAGGGCTGAGCTTCATCGTTGCGCAATCTCGTAAAACAATAGAGCCAGCTACGCTAGATGACTTGCCCGGACGGTTACTGCTTAGCGTACGATTTTTCCGTTTTCCCTATTCACCCCTAGAAGTCCTGCTGTACAGCTGTGCAAACAGAAATGTCGGCGATATACGACAATCCTCAATGGTAAGGGCACCGCATAATTCCTCCCCTACAAAAACCTAGAAAGCCAAAAACCACTTCAAAAATTGGCAGACACAGGCTTTTCAGGGGAAAAGTCGAGCTCTTCAAGCTCAGTGAGTCGCGGAAAACCCGCAGTACAGATAGAAAATGTCGGTGATATACGACGCCTCTTGCAACACGCTGGGTTTCAGGGAGGCTCTGAGCCTAAAGGCTGTTGCGATTCCGTTGCTGCCAAAACCCAATCCTTAATTGACGCATTTTCAGCCTCTGCGTAGGATTGATCACAACCATAACCTCCACGCCTCGGATGGGCTCCGGCCCGTACTGCGCACCAGGGGGTTTCTTTTTGCCTGTAGAAAACAGTCAGCTAGACGCTAATGGTGCACGCCCAGCAGCCACACAACGGGTAGATAGGAGCTTCAACAGCACGCCGGAATCACACCGGAATAGCCTGTGTCCCTTACAAAGAAAGCCCGCAGCCAGGCAAAAACAGTGGCTTGCGTGACATTTACGATGCGTGCAAAAACTCTCCTACGTTTGCGCTGCAACTCCAGCATGCCGGTATCAACCAACGCGCTTGCGTCGGTGCGCATACCCGCACACAGCGTCTTGACCGCAGCGAAACACTCGCACTCGATCTCGGTTAATTCAAACAACGAACAGACGCGTGAACAACCAATCCAGTAACGACCACCGTGAAATCGGGCGCTCTGTATCGAAATCTGGGCGAGCCAGCACATCTATACCCCACGCATTTCAACGGAAAGCGCATCCAAAGGCTATGAGACAAACGATTCTGACAACAGACCAATGCTGGACATGACAGCAAGCAATGGCAGTACGCATGAACATCAGTACAGCACTCCCCGGCACTATGAAGAATCCTCACTTTGAGAGCTCGAAACGACAAGATCAAGAGCGCCCCCAGTGGGGGCTGTTACCTGATGTACACCATACGTAACATCCGTAGGAGTGCTAGTGAGGGCTATGCCATGCGAGGGTGTCGAGCCTTGATCTCCGGTAAAACTTGGGGAAAACGTCTTTGACACGGAAGGGGCCAGGAACGAAATGGTCTGCGGCCGGGTGACTTCATTCAATACATGGCCATAGTTGGCCACCGTTTGCCGAGAAACACCTGCGAGGATGGCTATAGCTACCTGGGTGAGCTTTTCCCCGCGTTCCTGGAGTCCTCGACACGCTGCGCGGATTTTCGACTCGGTAGACCTGTGCCGCAGCTCGTGAGTGCGCTTGGCGGCTAGGCTCTGCCGCTCTGCCAGTGGTAACGACTTGTCCAAGGACATTGCACCTCGACAGCACCTAGTGCTGCCCTGGTAACGCGTCCACGTCCACCTGGCTACTGACCTGACCGTTGCCCTCACCGAAGACAGCATCAGATCCTCGGAAAAGCCGTTCCGAGCAAATTTGTTGTGATTATGTGCAAATGCTTCAAGCCGCCGCGAGAACGTGGTCAGGGTCCCGCGCTCGCGCTCTTGGTTGACGATGCTGTAAGCGAAATAACGTAGCTGTTCAAATAGAACGCAGTGCCTGGAATGGGGCAGATCTTCCAACTGGGGCCCCGTTTTCCAGGGCGACACCTGCAGCTCCACATAATCAGCGAGTTCGCCCAGCTCATAGACATGGTTATGCAGTTCAGAGGTCGACCACCATGGATGCCCTGGCGTTTTAGCGACTGGCCCGCTGTTGTAATCCGGGTCAGCCTTTAGGCGCAGCGCAAATGCAGCGTAAACCGCCTTCATGTACTGAATCGGCTTGTCGCGGGCATTTTCGGTCGTACAGACCGGTGGAATGGCATAGAACAGATGCGAGTGGCCGTTGTTCCTGTTCCGCACGATCAGATTCGGCGGAGGAAGGCCTTCGTCATCCCAGGCAAGAGAGTTGGTGTGATCGAGATCGAAGATCAGCCAGGACACCATCCCCCGACGATTGATCTGCATATAGGGATAACGGATCGCGTAGTCGCGTGGACGCACCAGCGTTGCAGTTTTGTTGTCACTGCAACGAGCAAGATAGGGCGCCTCGATGACAACGCGGTTGAGTGCCGTGCCATCTTCAAAGAATCGCCCTGACGGCGCGTATGCCCCCGCTGTAGGCTTGTCTTGCAGGCCGTAACCGCACGGGACATGCGTATCTCGTTTTTTAGAGGTGGAATCCATTTTCCCCGCCATTCGGCGGCAAACCTCTTACGGATAGCATTTTGCAACTTGCAAGAAGCCGCAGTGCTAGCCATAATCAGCTCACCTTGTCGATGAACAGGTTTGCCCCGTCGAAAGAGAAAACCTGTTCTAGTTTGTCCAGAAAGCCCGGTTACCAGCCGGGCTTTCTGGTTTCTGCTATTCCATTAAGCCACTTGCATAGCCTCCACGTGCGTTGTCACTTCTGCAAATCCCACCCTTGCTGCATCGGCATGTACTGATTCAAGGCTTTTGTAAATCTTGCGTCGATCTGATCGGGCAATGGTCATGTAATCCAGCGTTCCATCCGTATGAACAACAATGAGCTCCCACCCGCTTTGCATAGCAGCAGGGGCTACAATGGCAGTTTTAAGGCCACCCTTATTGAACAACTTACGCATCGCTGAAAGATCCACGGCCATCAAGCCCCTCGAATCGTTGTGGTAATAGCTAGTCAAGACTAAGCCTAGATGCATGAAAAAGCAAATTCATGCAGATTATGATTGCGTTAAGTAGAGTTAAATGACGACCCTTGCGCAGGTTTTTGCGTTTTTATGCAGTGAAATAGCTAGCGCGATTGCTACACATCGGGCTGCAAGCTGCTCAATCGTAGGGACCAGGCCACCGCGCTTGGCTGATAAGCGAAGGCCATAGCCGCAGGCGGTTAGCCGGGCATATGCGCTGATTCAGCGTGAACCACCATGATCAAAAATGATCAACGAACCTTGTATAAGCTTGTGGATCATTGCATAATCAGCTTGCGACTTAGTCGTGTACCACAGGGTGGTTACAGGGATCCGAAAGGGTCGCACCCCGTTGCTGCGAAAGCAGTTCGCCGAGCGCGACGCAAGAATGACCTGCCCCGTCGAACGCATGCAATCGACGGCTGAGAATCCCTCCTAGAGAGGGATTCGCCGTTTCTGGGCACCCAGTTTTTTCTCCTCACGTCTTAGGCCGGTTCCGGACTTCTTTAGGGCATTGCCCTTTCGGCTTTTTCTGGGTATCTACTGCTACCTTAAAGATGCTGAACCCCTTTTTGTTGATTGGCACCCCCGGTGAGCCTTCGCCGAGCCGTGCAAAGAACGCGCTGGTGACGTGGATTCGCAACACTCGGTTTTCCCGAAAAATAGCCATGCAGATCTTGAACGGCTCCACCGCCCCGCTTTCGTTGTTCAACACGTCGAGGGTGAAAAAACTTTCGCCTTGTGTCAGGTAGACCGTAGCACCGTCAAGCTTTTCCAACATGCTCCGTAGCTGCTTTGATGCCTCGTAGCGCTCCATACAGATGAACTGGCTCTCGCGACCGTCAGCGTATTTCAGAGGGATATTGTGCTGGGTGTCATCCTTGGTAAAGCAATGCAGACCATAGGTGACGACAAAACTGATCGGATCCCCTTCTTTCTGGAAGACGACTTCATGGGTGTCGAGATGCCCAAGATCATACGAGACTCCGTCATGCACAAATGGCTCCCAATGCTGGATGGAGTCCACATGAAATTTTTTAGGCAAGCCAATCCCTCGGACGCGGTTATTAGATTAATTGGTCAATTTTACCTGAAAAAAACACTGCCATTTGCATCGTCCTGAGTAGCCCTACCCGCGAAGGGCCATTTAACGAACCTCCTCATTATGCGCAGGGCTATTCGGATCTTGGAGTTTTCACCAGAGGTAGTTCGTGTCACGTTGGTGAGCACCAGTTGTACTACTGAACTGTACTGCTTAGGTTCCGCTCCAGCATACAACTGTAGGCGCTGCTTCACCGGAGACGCTACCAAGGTTTTCTTTCTCAGCTCAATCCAAATGGCCACATTGGTCAGGCTGTCTACACCCTATCGGTGCCCCTTCCACTGGTCATGCTAAGCATCTGTCATACAGACCCAACGGCCTCTTTCACAGCTGTGTGTCATTAGTGGCCGAAACTCCAAGCAGTGAAAAAGTCTGAACACTCATAAAGAATTCCATGTTGGATTCCATGTGGAATCCAATTTGAATTCCTTTAGGAATTCCTTTAGGAATTCCATGTAGAATTCCATGTAGAATTCCATGTAGAATTCCATGTAGAATTCCTTTAGGAATCTATAAAGGAATTCCTTATAGAATCTATCGTAGTTACCAGATAGAATTCAAACGGAATTCCAAGGGTATCATTTACCCGTCAACTCAACGAGAAGGGCCCCGCTATGCCAGTTATTGTGTTCGTCTCACCTAAAGGCGGTGCTGGCAAAACGACATCATGCCTTGCGTTATCCGAACAAATCGCACGACGCGTTCCTATTACCGTCATTGATGCCGACCCCAACCATCCAATTAAGTCGTGGGCAGAGGGAGGTAATGCGCCGACAAACATGACGATAATTTCGGACGTGACTGATAAGACGATCGGCGAGACGATCGCCGATGCCGCTACGAAAACACCTTTCGTGATTGTTGATCTAGAAGGTACGGCGGCAACTATCGTCGCGTATGCGATTGCAGAGTCGGATTTTGTGGTGGTACCGACGCAGGGCTCGCAGCTAGACGCAGAGCAAGCGAGTAGGGCGTTCGGTTTAATTCGGGCGCATGAACGTGGCATCCAAAAGCATAAACCTGATTACAAACTGCCTTACGCCGTTCTGTTCACAAGAACGTCAGCAGCGATTCAAAGCCGAGATACTCGGCATATCCGCAAAAGCTTTGAAGCAGGGGGCATACCGTTCTTTGAGACTGAATTGAACGAACGAGCCGCGTTCAAGGCTATGTTTTCATACCGCTTGCCGCTTGAAATGCTGCCAACTGACGAAGTTTCCAATGTCGGAAAAGCCATAGAAAACGCCGAAGCATTCGCACGAGAACTCATAGCCAGAATCACCTTAGAGGCTCACCAGGAGAAGATTTCATCATGAGTCGCGTAGATCCGTTGGATAGCTTGAAGGATTTCGAGCCTAAAGCAGCCACCGAACAGAAAACAAAGCAAAGCAAAGCTGAGGTGGAAAAAATGGCGAACCAACATGGCTTTGTAAGCCGACAGCCGGCCACTTCACTTCCCCCGGTCGAACGGGCAAAGCGACGTTACAAAACTGGACGCAATGTTCAGATCAACATCAAAGGTGAGCAGGAGACCAAGGATGAACTGTACCGTATTGCTGACGATATCGATCAACCATTAGGTGAAACACTCAAACGAGCGCTGGCAGCCTTGCGACGCGAATTGGGGGCAGGGCAGGGACCTGTATAACGCGCTAGCAGTGAAAGCGTACGCGCTAAGTTGTGAGCTTGGTCCAGCTGATGCGCTGCTGGTCAACACCAAGCCAGACAGAGCCTCTGTGTAAGACTGAAACTTACGCTGCAGAGCGCTCTTTGACTGTCACTTCAATCTGAAGGCCTGCGCCGGGCAACATCTTCACTAAAGCATCAAGGGAAAATTTATCAATTTTCCCTTTAAGCAGGTCGTTCAGCCTAGGTTGCGTTACCTTCAATCTCAGCGCTGCCTCCTTTTGAGCAAGCTCCCAAGAACGTACCTTTCGGGTGAGTGCCCGCATCAGCGTCGAACGTAACTGCAAATTTTCAGCTTCTTCCGGCGACTCAACCAACGCATCCCAAATATTGGCGTGGCGTTCGTTTGTCATCATGATTACCTCGATTGATGAATTTACTCGATACATACCTCATAGGGTTAGGGCTATCGTAGTGCACCTAATGCTTAACCCCTAGCAGATGCAAGGGGGTGCCAGTCCGTCTTAGCCCTGCGACTTCAATCTTTTTTTCGCAAGATCAATGTCACGCTTTTCCGTCTTTTCAGTGGTTTTCTGAAACGCATGCAGTACCGAAATCACGCCTGCTCGATTCGCCACATAAAACACGCGAAAAGCCCCTTGTTTTGCTCGAATTTTAATCTCGTATACGCCTGGTCCAACAGTTTTCACAGGCTTGAAGTTGGATGGATCATCTCCGTGCTTTACCAAGTCAAGCTGGTAGACCACTCGATCACGAATAACGGGTGGAAAGCTCGCGATATCCTTTTCACTGCTGCCACAAAAATCTACTAACTTCGATACCTCTGCCATTGGTAATACCTTAGTAAGTTTTTGATAAAATTGAGTTTTTTCTCAGTATATGAGTAAGCCATCAGCGTTCCCCAGCTTGGTCACCTGCTTGTTTGAACTGCGGCGGCGCCGCAATCCAGAAAATCTTGCATTCCCCATGGAATGCTCATAGGTCTACAGCGCCTATGATGAATCGCACCGAAAGGTGTAGCTCCAATTTATATCAGAACAAGGATAATTCAAAGCATTTTTGGTAAAGATTTCCTTTGAAAGGCAATCGACAATCTCAGCACCTTAAAAGTGGTGATAAAATAGGTTATCACCAATTATTGCCGCTTATCCGTTTCAGATACACCAGAAGCATATCCAGTTGCTTTTGTGACTGAACCGGTCGTCGGTGATCTCCTACGAGCCTATGAAGAGAACCATATGCAGGAACTGACGAAAGGCCATCAGAACGATCAGCGTCGGCTCACATCGGTCGAATTTCAGACGCTGGCCCAAGTTCCGGCCGCGGTCGAGTGGTTTGCCAACCTGGACAACCCTCGAACACGCCGTGCCTACCAAAATGACCTGGAAGACTTCTGTGGTTTTGTTGGATTGGCTTCGGCCGATGAGTTTCGCGTGGTGACCCGATCACATGTTTTGGCCTGGCGTGCCCAGCTCGAGCATCGCGGTTTAGCGGGCGCCACGATCCGGCGCAAGTTGGCGGCACTGGCCAGCCTGTTTGATCACCTACTGGAGAGCAATGCAATTGCCGGGGGCAATCCTGTGCACGGTGTAAAACGACCGAAGATAGAAAGCAACGAAGGCAAGACGCCGGCATTGGGCGATCACCAGGCCAAAGCGCTGCTCGAAGCCCCGGATGAAACAACCCTCAAAGGGCTGCGCGACCGGGCGCTATTGGCTGTTCTGCTTTATCACGGGCTGCGCCGCGAAGAAGCGGCGCTGCTGCAGGTGAGCGACATCCAGGATCGCCGCGGAATTCAGCACCTCAAAGTGCACGGCAAAGGCGGCAAGGTACGGTACCTGCCACTGCACCCAGTAGCGGCCGGGCGTATTCACCAGTACCTGGAAAGCTCAGAGCATCATTTGACGGACAGGAAGGTGCCCCTATTCATACCATTGCGCGGCAAGCTGACCGGTGCCGGCATTACGGCCAACGGCATCTACACCGTGGTGGCGGCCTACGCAAAGATGGCTGGGATTGAGGTTGCCGGTTTGGGGGTGCATGGACTCAGGGCTACTGCGGCGACCAATGCCCTGGAGCATGAGGCCGATATCGCCAAGGTTCAGGCCTGGCTAGGACATGCCAATATCAGTACCACCAAGATCTACGACCGGCGAGAGAACCGGCCGGAGGATTCACCGACCTATAAGGTGAAGTATTAACCACCATTTGGCGGCTTAGTTAATGCTCAACCTGACTTTTTTGTAACCCTCAACTCAGCCAACTGAAAGCCTCTACTCGTTACCTTGGGCCCAGCGGCATGTGCCGCCTTCCCTATACAAGGTGACTCGTTATGAACCTTTCCAAAGCCGTACTCCTTACCCTCGCATTCAGTATTTCCTCGGTCGCCTTTGCTGAAGGTGGTGCCGACCGTGTGTTCGCTCGGATGATGGATGCGCAACAGACAACCCTAAGCAAAAAAGCTGAGGCGCAACTGGCTTCTGCAGATACTAAAAAAACTCAAAGCTCTAAGGCATGTTGCTAACCAACGCGGGTTTTCAAGCTTACAGAAATGTAATCGCGCCGCTTACGATGCTGTGACATCGTCCACTCCAGTACCTTAAACCCAGTACACGGCTTAAATGCCGTCCTTGCCTACCTGGACCCGCGCGTATGGAATCAAGAACTTCTCGACGTACTTTCGTCAAAGGCCTCGCGGCTGCCGGCGTGCTAGGTGGGCTAGGCTTGTGGCGTTCGCCCAGCTGGGCGGCGTCCGGCTCGCCGGCGCTCAGCGTGTTGAGCGGTACGGAGTTCGACCTGTCTATTGGCGAGATGCCGGTAAACATCACCGGCAGGCGTCGCACAGCGATGGCGATCAATGGCGGGCTGCCGGGCCCCCTGCTGCGCTGGAAAGAGGGTGACACTGTCACGCTCCGGGTACGCAACCGGCTCGACGCTGCAACCTCCATACACTGGCACGGCATTATCCTGCCGCCGAACATGGACGGCGTTCCAGGACTGAGCTTCGCGGGCATCGAGCCGGGTGGCGTGTACGTCTACCAGTTCAAGGTCCAACAGAACGGGACGTACTGGTACCACAGCCACTCCGGATTTCAGGAGCAGGTGGGGGTGTATGGCCCGCTCGTCATCGAGGCGAAAGAGCCCGAGCCTTTCAAGTACGACAGTGAACATGTGGTGATGCTGACCGACTGGACGGATGAAGATCCCGTCTCGCTGATGCGTACCCTCAAAAAGCAGTCCGATTACTACAACTTCCACAAGCGCACAGTCGGTGACTTCGTCAACGATGTGGCTGATAAGGGCTGGGCCGCAACCGTCGCGGATCGCAAGATGTGGGCCGAGATGAAGATGAACCCCACGGACCTTGCGGACGTGAGCGGGGCCACCTACACGTACCTGCTCAATGGTCAGGCCCCCAATATGAACTGGACCGGCTTGTTCCGTCCTGGCGAAAAGCTGCGCCTGCGGTTCATCAACGGCTCGGCTATGACGTACTTCGACATCCGTATTCCAGGCCTGAAAATGACCGTGGTAGCTTCGGATGGCCAGTTCGTGAACCCGGTTGAGGTCGATGAATTACGCATTGCCGTGGCCGAAACCTTCGATGTGATCGTTGAGCCCACTGCCGAGGCGTACACGGTCTTTGCTCAATCCATGGATCGCACGGGCTACGCCCGCGGCACCCTAGCCGTGCGGGAAGGCTTGGTAGCCCAGGTCCCCCCCCTTGATCCTCGTCCGCTGGTCACGATGGACGATATGGGCATGGGTGGTATGGACCATGGCAGCATGGATGGCATGAGCGGCATGGATTCGGGTGCCGACGACGGCATGCAGACCATGAGCAGCATGGGGGGCGACTCCATGCCCGCCATGGACCATAGCAAAATGTCTACCATGCAGGGTATGGAACATGGCGCTATGTCGGGCATGGACCATGGTGCGATGGGCGGCATGGGCGGCATGGGCGGCATGGTGATGCAGAGCCACCCTGCCAGCGAGAACGACAACCCGCTGGTGGACATGCAGGCCATGAGCCCTACCGCCAAGCTGAACGATCCTGGCTTGGGCCTGCGTAATAACGGGCGCAAGGTGCTCACCTATGCCGACCTTAAAAGCACCTTCGAAGACCCTGACGGGCGTGAGCCGAGCCGGACCATTGAGCTGCACCTGACCGGGCACATGGAAAAATTTGCATGGTCGTTTGACGGCATCAAATTCGCGGACGCCCAACCTCTGATACTCAAATACGGCGAACGGGTAAGAATCGTGCTGCTGAATGACACGATGATGACTCACCCGATCCATCTGCATGGGATGTGGAGTGACTTGGAGGACGAGGACGGAAACTTCAGGGTGCGCAAGCACACCATTGATATGCCGCCAGGCTCCAAGCGCAGCTACCGTGTCACCGCTGATGCCCTGGGGCGCTGGGCCTATCACTGTCACCTGCTCTACCACATGGAGATGGGTATGTTCCGCGAAGTTCGGGTAGAGGAGTGAGGCCAATGACTGTTTTGAATAGACTCCACGTTTGTTCACTGCTCGCGGTCAGCAGCCTGGGAATGCTCCCAGTGGGCGTGTTTGCGGCAGAGGCCGCTATGCCGGGCGTGGACCACAGCCAGATGCAAGGCATGGATCATTCCAAAATGCAGGGTATGGACCACAGCCAGATGCAGGGTATGGACCACAGCCAGATGCAGGGCATGGATCATTCCAAAATGCAGGGTATGGACCATAGCCAGATGCAGGGCATGGACTCGGACATGACGACCATGGCCCCCAGCAAGCCTGCGGCACCGACACAAAGCCGCACGCCTATTGCGCCTGTCACCGATGCCAATCGGGCTGCGGTCTACCGAAGTGCCAAAGGCCACACTGTCCATGACGAAGCAGCTAATTATTTCCTGCTCTTCGATCAACTCGAATGGCAGGACGCCGACAACGGCAGCGTCCTTAATTGGGACGTTAACGGCTGGGTGGGTGGTGACATCGACCGGCTCTGGATTCGCTCCGAGGGCGAACGTACCAACGGCAAGACCGAATCGGCCGAGCTGCAAGCGCTGTGGGGCCATGCGATCAGTCCTTGGTGGGACCTGGTCGGCGGCGTCCGGCAGGACTTCAAGCCAGGCTCGCCGCAAACCTGGGCTGCATTTGGCCTCCAGGGCCTCGCTTTATACAACTTCGAAGCCGAAGCGACTGCGTTTCTTGGTGAAGGCGGCCAAACCGGGTTAAGGCTGGAAGGCGACTACGACATTTTGCTGACTAACCGGCTGATTTTACAGCCCACGGCTGAGGTTAATTTCTACGGTCAGAGCGATCCTCAGCGCGGCATCGGCTCTGGCCTGTCTGAAACCGAAGTCGGCGTACGACTGCGCTACGAAATCCGCCGCGAGTTTGCCCCGTACATTGGCGTCACCTGGAACCGCTCCTACGGCAATACAGCCGACTTTGCCCGCGAGGAAGGCGAGGACCGCAGCGAGGCCCGCTTAGTCCTGGGCGTGCGCATGTGGTTCTGAGCCGTTCTAGTCTGAAAATCTGATCCCCCACGAACGGCCTTTTTGGGCTGTAAGGAGTTCGCATGTTGTTGAACCGCACAAGTTTCGTCACGCTCTTTGCCGCTGGGATGCTGGTCAGCGCATTGGCCCAAGCCCACCCCAAGCTGGTGTCTTCGACTCCGGCTGAAGGTAGTGAAGGCGCGGCCCCTGCCAAGATCGAGCTGCATTTCTCCGAAAACCTGGTTACCCAATTTTCCGGCGCGAAGCTGGTCATGACGGCGATGCCAGGCATGGAACACTCACCGATGGCAGTCAAAGCCGCGGTATCGGGCGGGGGTGACCCCAAGACCATGGTGATTACCCCGGCCTCACCTCTGACGGCAGGCACCTACAAGGTCGATTGGCGGGCAGTGTCTTCCGATACCCACCCGATTACCGGTAGCGTGACGTTTAAGGTCAAGTAAACATGGAAGATCCGCTCAGCATCGCAGTTCGTTTCGCGCTGTATACCGATTTGATGATGCTGTTCGGGCTGGCCCTCTTTGGCCTTTACAGCCTACGCGGCGCAGAACGCCGTTCGGGCGCTGTATTGCCTTTCAGGCCCCTTCTGAGCGCGACCGCTTTGATCGGCCTGTTGTTGTCGGTTGTCTCCATTGTGCTCATGGCCAAAGCCATGAGCGGTGCGTCTGAATGGCTAGAGGCTGTGCCTCACGCCGAGATGATGGTGACGCAGACGGAGCTTGGCACTGCCTGGCTCATCCGCATGGCCGCACTGGTGGGGGCTGCTGTGACCATCGCCTTCAACCTTCGGGTGCCCATGGCAAGCCTGCTGATGGTTTCGCTGCTGGGAGGCGTGGCCCTGGCGACCTTGGCCTGGACGGGCCACGGGGCCATGGACGAAGGCTCCCGGCGCTTTTGGCACTTCAGCGCGGACATCCTTCATCTGTGGTCCTCGGGCGGCTGGTTCGGCGCGCTGGTGGCGTTTGCACTGATGCTGCGGCCCAACAAGGTCGAAACCCTACAGTCAGTCCAGGTGCTGTCGCGCACGCTCAGCGGTTTCGAACGGGCCGGCGCGGTGATCGTGGCGTTGATCGTCCTCTCGGGCGTGGTGAACTATCTGTTCATCGTCGGCCCCCAGGTCAGTGGTGTGGTGGAAAGCACCTACGGGGTGTTGCTGCTGGGCAAGCTGGCACTGTTTGGCCTTATGGTCGGATTGGCCTCAGCTAACCGCTTTGTCCTGAGCCCGGCGTTTGAACGGGCGGTCCACCGGGGCGAGTACGCGCGAGCGGCCCGCTCGATCCGCTACAGCATGGCCCTGGAACTGGGCGCCGCCGTCTTGGTGTTGGGCCTGATTGCCTGGCTTGGCACACTGTCCCCTGAGATGGAAGCGGGGATGTGAGTGTGCCTGACCCTGTTTTACCGTCACACTGGGCCGGTGCCGTGGAGGGTCGAACATGAAACTGCTGGTAGCCGAAGACGAACCTAAAACTGGAATCTATCTGCAGCAAGGCCTGCGGGAGGCCGGCTTCAACGTGGACCGCGTGGTCACAGGCACAGATGCCGTTGACCAGGCGCTCAATGAAGCCTATGACCTGTTGATTCTCGACGTGATGATGCCAGGCCTTGATGGCTGGGAAGTCATCAGACGCCTTCGCACCGCTGGCCAGTCCGTACCGGTGCTGTTTCTGACCGCACGGGACGGGGTAGACGACCGGGTCAAGGGCCTGGAGCTGGGCGCCGATGATTATCTGGTCAAGCCGTTTGCCTTTTCAGAACTGCTGGCACGGGTGCGAACGCTGTTACGGCGCGGCAGCAGCAGCCTGCAGGTTCAAACGAGCCTGCAAATCGGAGACCTTCAGGTGGATTTGCTCAAGCGTCGGGCGACTCGGGGCGGCAAGCGAATCGAGCTTACGGCCAAAGAGTTTGCACTGCTGGAACTGCTGATGCGCCGGCAGGGTGAAGTGCTGTCCAAATCGCTGATCGCCTCCCAGGTCTGGGACATGAATTTCGATAGCGACACAAATGTTATCGAGGTGGCGATACGACGGTTGAGGGCCAAGATTGACGATGACTTCGAGGTAAAACTGCTGCATACCTGCCGGGGAATGGGTTACATGCTAGAGGCGCAGGACGAAGGATGAAGCCTGGCTCACTCACCCTGCGCTTGAGCCTTCTGTTTGTGGTCGCGGTCGCCGCCGTCCTAATCATTGTAGGGGTTGCCTTCAACGAGCTGAGCCGTCACCACTTTCGCGCCCTGGATGCGCAGGCGCTGGGAGAAAAGCTGGAAGCGATTACCCAGATTGCCAAGGAATCAGGCGCAAACCCGGAACTGCTCAAGGCGCGCTGGCACACCCTCCTGGGGGCACATCCCGATCTCAGTGCTGTATTTCTGAAGACCGATGGAACGCCTTTTTTTGCAGAACCTCCCCAATCAGCGGTGCCGTCGCTCGCGCAGGCCACCCAGCGCGATGGCGTCTGGGAGTGGGAAAAAGAAGGCCGCATGTTCAGGGCCCTGACCGCCTCGGTATCGTTGCCCACTGCCAGCCCGCCGCTGACCGCGTGGCTTGTCCTGGACGTCACCACGCATATGCACTTCTTTGCCATGCTTGAACGCTGGTTCTGGGGCGTCCTATTGGCTAGTACCGTGTTAAGCGCGGCCCTGGGGTGGCTGGTCGCCAAGAACGGGCTACGCCCGGTAGCCAGGGTGACCCAGACCGCCGCCTCGATGTCCGCGGGCTCGCTAAAGGAACGCATACCCTTGGAGCCAGTGCCGGATGAGTTGCGCGCGCTCATCACCGCGTTCAATTCCATGCTCGGTCGCCTGGATGATTCCTTCATGCGCCTATCGAATTTCTCCGCTGACATCGCGCATGAGCTTCGCACCCCGATCAGCAACCTGCGCACCCACACCGAGGTGATCCTGGCCAAAAAGCGTGCGCCCGAGGTGTACGAAGAGAACTTGAGCTCCAACCTGGAAGAGCTCAACCGTCTTTCGGGAATCATCGACGGCATGCTGTTCCTGGCCAAGTCCGACAACGGGCTAATTGTGCCTGAGGCTGTTGAACTGGATCTGAGAACAGTCATCAGCAAGCTGTTCGGCTATTACGAATTTCTGGCCGAGGACAAGGGGATTCAGCTACAAGCATCAGGCAACGCCTCGATCTTCGCGGACAGCGTGATGATCGACCGTGTCGTGTCGAACCTGCTGTCCAATGCCCTGCGCTATACGTCGTCCGGAGAGACGATCAAGGTCAGCATCCACGATCACGGAGGAAGGGTAGAGCTTCGATTGGAAAATCCTGGCCCTGAAATAGTACCGCAGCACCTAGACCGCATCTTTGACCGGTTCTACCGGGTGGATCCGGCGCGGCGCGAAGGCGCCGGGAATGCGGGGCTGGGGCTAGCGATTGCCCGGTCCTTGATGCAAGCGCATGGCGGCACTATCTCGTGTACATCCCACGAGGGCCGAACGACCTTCATCCTCACCTTCATGCGATCGCCTGCCCCACGAACCTGACATGCCGGCCTGACAGCCTGGGCACCGCTAAGCCAGGCCATACCAGGCTTGGCGAACATGAAACCGGTTGTCACTGCGCCGGGTAGTCAGCCACCACCTCCTGCTCGCCGGTCTTTTTCAGTCCGATGACCTGATAGGCGCTTTTATGCCCTGTTTCCATGCCCGGTGAGCCCATTGGCATGCCAGGTGCCGCCACGCCGATCAGGTCGGTCCGGCGTTCAAGCTCAGCGATCTGTTGGACCGGGACATGCCCCTCGATGAACTTGCCGTTCACCACACCGGTGTGACACGACATCAATTTCTCAGGCACACCCAGCTTGGCCTTCACCGGGCTCATGTTTTCTTCCAGATGGTCATTAACCGTGAAGCCATTGTCCCGCAGGTAAGCAATCCACTTGGAACAGCATCCGCAATTGGGGTCCCGGTACACGTCGATCACATGCGCAGGAGCGGCTTGCGCCACTGACGCTACAGCTAGTGCCATGGCCGCGACAGTGCGCCGTCCAGCGTCAGTAAGGCTTATGAATTTCATGTGCGGCCATCCTATAAACTGAGTGATTTGCAGCTTACCTTGCATCAATGAGATTTTGGACTGCTCAAGCGTTTGCACCAGTACCCCAACGTCATCCCACATGGTATTTGGACAGGGTTGAATCAACGCACTATGCATCGCTCGCTGCTTAATCAGTGTAAGAAATACGTTATCACCAATTATTGCCGTTTATCGGTTTTAGCAACGGAGGACTGATATAGCGATGATTTTGTGACCGAAAGCTTTGAGAACGATTGCAGGATAGCCAATGATGAGAACAATATGCAGGAACTGACGAAAAACCATACGAATGATCAGCGTCGGCTCACGTCGGTCGAATTTCAGACGCTGGCCAAGGTTCCGGCCGCGGTCGAGTGGTTTGCCAACCTGGACAACCCTCGAACACGACGTGCTTACCAAAACGACCTGGAAGACTTCTGTAGTTTTGTCGGCTTGGCTTCGGCCGATGAATTTCGGGTCGTGACCCGATCGCATGTTTTAGCCTGGCGCGCCCAGCTCGAGCATCGCGGTTTGGCCGGAGCCACGATCCGGCGCAAATTGGCCGCGCTGGCCAGCCTCTTTGATCACCTCCTGGAGAACAATGCGATCGCCGGCGGCAATCCAGTGCATGGGGTAAAACGTCCCAGGATAGAAAGCAATGAAGGCAAGACGCCGGCGTTGGGTGACCACCAGGCGAAGGCGCTGCTCGAGGCGCCGGATGAAACAACACTTAAAGGGCAGCGCGACCGGGCGCTATTGGCTGTTCTTCTCTATCACGGACTGCGCCGTGAAGAAGCGGCGCTGCTGCAGGTTAGCGACATTCAGGAGCGCCGCGGTATTCAGCATCTGAAGGTTCACGGCAAGGGCGGCAAGGTGCGATACCTCCCGTTGCACCCGATCGCAGCCGGGCGTATTCATCAGTACCTGGAAAACTCAGAGCATCATCTGGCCGAACGGAAGGTGCCACTGTTCATGCCGCTGCGAGGTAAATTGACCGGCGCCGGTATCACGGCAAACGGCATCTATGCCGTCGTCACGGCCTACGCGAAAAAGGCCGGGATTGAGGTCGACGGCCTTGGGGTTCATGGACTCCGAGCAACGGCAGCCACCAACGCCTTGGAGCATGAAGCCGATATCGCCAAGGTCCAGGCCTGGCTGGGTCATGCCAACATCAGCACGACCAAGATCTACGATCGGCGGGAGAACCGGCCGGAGGATTCACCCACCTATAAAGTGAAGTATTAATTGAAGTGATCGAGGCCTAAGCGGCAGCTCACCCACGCGCACTGCCGAGGATGTGGTGCAACGCTGCCCATGGATGATGACCTTCCACATCGCTGGCTGGACAGGTGTCGGCATGTAGAAAGGGGCTTTCGCAGTCTTCCAGCGCTTGGCTTTCCATGCAGCCAGTGCATACAGCACGTCCGGCAACGATCGACCATCGACCGTTCCATTCCTCAACACCTCGTTCAGTATCCACTGTTTCGACTCCTCAGCGTACGTTTGTTAGATGCTGAAGGTAGCGCTGTGCGGGCCGGTTTGATACGCCCAAAACCATACCCTTGTTTGAGTTGTAAGCCATGCGCACCAACCAATAAAGCGACGCCTGTTGGTCGGCTTATTAACGGCAGCTTTCGGCCGATTCTGTTGAAAAAGTCGGATTTTCAAACTGGAAGATTTCGAAGTTGATCGTCTCTTCAGAACCTGTTCACCACGTTGCGTGGCTTTCCGGTTCTGCGTTGATCGTTGCAGCTTGGTTAGTAGGTTGATTTGAAGGTTTTTGCTGATCCCAGGCGCGCCTATCCCGTAGTCGGTGGCCCTTGAGAGGTCAGTTTCGCCAGTCGTCTTAGATTCTGTACCGCAGCCGCCAAGGTGAATTCGTCGTTCGCACCGGTCATTCCTCGTAGTCGCAACCGATCCAGTTTCAGGATTCGCTTGAGATGAGCGAACAACATTTCGACCTTCTTGCGCTCATGGCGAGAACACACGTATTGAGGTGTCTTGGCGATGCGCCGCGCAACTTCGCGCGCCGCTTCATGGACGCTGCGTGCGATTTTTCTAAACGAAGTGCTCGGGCAGCAGCGCTCTTTCATTGAGCATTTAGCACAGTCGGTTTGCCGGGATCGAAAGATGATGGTGTCGGCTTTCGTGATATGTGAGCGTTGGTTCTTGAAGGCCCGCC
Organism: Pseudomonas sp. Irchel 3A5; assembly: GCF_900187575.1. Taxonomy (NCBI): domain Bacteria; kingdom Pseudomonadati; phylum Pseudomonadota; class Gammaproteobacteria; order Pseudomonadales; family Pseudomonadaceae; genus Pseudomonas; species Pseudomonas sp. Irchel 3A5. Next base: position 37,700 of record NZ_FYDU01000028.1, read on the forward strand.
ATTCGCTACGCAGAGCGTGTCCGGTGGGGCAACGATATTCCTGCGCTTCTTCATGCCATTGAAAATCGCTGATTGAGAGGCTGTCGTTCTTGCGCTCGGTTTTGTCCCAAACCGGTACATGTGGCTCGATGTCTTTTTCGTCGACCATCCAGGCCAACATCGGTGCGGTCCCATAAGCGGTATCGCCGATGAGCCGATCCGGCTTGATGTCGAACTGTTCTTCGACCCGCTCGATCATGGTCTTGGTGCTCTCGACCTCGGCAGTTCGATGCGCTGGCGTCGGCTCCACGTCCATGATCACGCCATGCTCGACATCAATCAGGTAGTTCGTCGAGTAAGCGAAAAACGCCGGGCCTCCTGGTGCGGCTGTCCAACGAGAGAGTGGATCAGTCAGTGACAGGCGCTTGGGCAGCGCTTCGGCCAACGCCTCTTCATCCAGCGCTTCGAGGTACTCACGCACCGCGCGAGTACTCAGCGACGGATCGCGCCAGTTGATTTCATCATCGCCAGGTACGCCACGTTGCCGACTGGCATCTGCCTTGATGACGCTGGCGTCGACCGCAAACCCTTCGCCCTTGACCAGACCTGCGTCCATGCAGCGACGCAGCACCTCGTTGAACAGCCAGCGAAACAGCGAGCTGTCACGAAAACGACCGTGGCGATTCTTGGAAAACGTAGAGTGATTGGGGACTTCGTCTTCGAGGCTTAAGCGGCAGAACCAGCGATACGCCAGGTTCAAATGAGCCTCTTCGCACAACCGACGTTCGGAGCGAATGCCGTAGCAGTAGCCCACCACCAACAGGCGAATCATCAGTTCGGGATCAATCGAAGGTCGCCCGATCGGGCTATAAAAATCGGCGAGATAATGGCGCAGATCGCTTAGATCGAGGCATCGATCAATGCTGCGCAGGAGGTGATTGGCTGGGATGTGATCTTCAATGTTGAACGAGTAAAACAGTCTCTCTTGTCCGCTCGACAATTGTCCCATCATGCTGCGAATCCTCCCGCTGGCCGATGACCTGATTTTGCCGCAGACCAGGCAGGAGATCTACTTTTTCAACAGAATCGGCCATAAGCAGACCTTCGCCCGCATATTTACGATGCCCTACCGTTCTAATTGGCGTTGCCTCAGAATATCGGTCCACTAGCGGCTGGATGGAACCACCATGCGCATCGTCACAGACTCCCGGCCAAACGAAATCCTCAGGCTGGCGTTACGGGAATACGTCCAAGGTGTACCGTACCTCGGCCCCATTTTTCGTTGAAATGATCCATCAAAAGATTTATGAGGCGCGGCGGCTGTATGTTGGCGAAAATATCAGGTGTGTATTCTTCTGGTTTGCGCCACTGACAAAGCCAGTGGCGTAAGCCAGCCTATTAATTATTTGACGTTACGGCTTGGCAACATGCCAGACTTGGTTGACGCCGTCACCGGTTGTATCCCCTGGCTTGGTATCTTTGACCCAGCTGTAAAGTGGCATGCCTTTGTATGCCCATTGTTTTGTGCCATCGTCTCGAGTGACGACAGAGTAATCATGACCCGCTTTCGCGTCTGCGGATACCGGTAAAGGTGGCCAGTTTGAAGCGCATGGCCCATTGCAGACCGACTTGCCCGAGGTGTCCTTACCGAAGGTATAAAGAGTCATTCCTTTCACGTCTACGAGTACTTTTCCCTTGTCCGTTTCAGCAAGCTTGACTGGCGCATCGGCGAGCGCCAAACCCGACATGCAGCTGGCGGCAACAGCGACGGTGAGAATCATCTTTTTGAACATATGTATTTCCTTTGGTCATTTTTAATTTTTAGAAGACCCACCTGCTTTTGAAACGGCAAGCGATCAGACAGTAGACGAGCCACAAACAGGTTAATTCGATTCCGTAGAAAAAACGTCCCGATATCATTTTTTGCTGGAATGCTGGGCTCCCCCCCCCGGACCCTATGCCTTCCTCAATTGAGCAAAGCGACGCTCACGGTCACGCATCACTGGCTCATCTCAATGAGCGACGGCGATCCATCATCCAGGACTCATCATTTTCACTCATTATTATTC
>NZ_FYDU01000025.1:0-48878 GCF_900187575.1 Pseudomonas sp. Irchel 3A5
TGAGTAATTCAATTCAACGACCAGGCGAATAGCCTCGGCTTTTTCTTCGGCTGTAACGACCCGAAATCCCATGATGCTTCCTTAGGTTGATACTCCTACATCATGGTCCATAAATATTGAGCCACAATAAGGGTTGCTGTTGGAGCGAGGCTTGCCCGCGAAGAACGATAACGCGGTGCTTCTGACCTACAGAGTCCTCCTACAGGGAGTTGCATTTCTCCATTGCGGCCGCGATATGGCGTCTATCTATTTTTAGCTGCCGCATAGGCCTCACTACGCTCTCGCTTCCCAACCGCCACAACAGTAACAACCACCCGATTATCTTCGACCCGATACACCAGTCGATAACCTGCGCTGCGCAGCTTGATCTTGTAGTGGTCCGGCATGCCATGCAGAGCGTCTGCCGAGATTCTTGGCAGGCCGAGTCGCTCTCGAAGCTTCTTCTTCAACTGGTCACGAATTGTATGGCCCAGCTTTTCCCACTCTTTCAATGCTGATGGCAGAAACTCAAGCTTAAAGGTCATCAATGTCCACCGGCATGGGCTTCTCATGTCGGCGCGACTTAATAAGGTCGGCTAGGTCAAGGTCATCAAGACGCTCCATCATCGCCTCGAATATTTCTGCCGGAACCATATACCCCATCACCTTGTTGTGGTTAAGGACCGCGACAGGCAATCCGTGGGCACCGCTCAGTACGGCGGAAGGATTTTTCTTCAGTTCGGATACGCTGACCGCAATATCCGCCAAAATATTTTGCATGATTTGGTACTCCAGTTTGGTCGATATTTTGGTCTTTATCCGGTCTTTGTGCAACAGGGTTAATGATTCCTTGCCTCTGATAAATTCCTTCATTCGATAGAGACGGTCGTCACAAGTAACCTTGATCTGCGACAATCCCCGCCTTTGCACCTTTCAAAAAGACCCTGCGCACCTGATGACCGATCAAACGCCCTCGATTGACCAACTCCTGAAGAACCTCGACCACGCGATGATCAGCGATCGTCATCGCTTGCGCCGCCAGTTGCATGAGCTGCGCAAGAAGCCCGATGAGGCGAAGCTGGCGCAGTGGGTGGCGAAGGTGCAGGCGTCGTGTGCTCAGGTGACGGCGCGGCGTGAAAGCGTGCCGGTGATTCGTTACGACGACAGCCTGCCGATTGCCGCCAAGCGTGACGAAATCAAAGACGCACTGCTGAAGCATCAGGTGCTGATCATTGCCGGTGAGACCGGGTCGGGTAAAACCACTCAGTTGCCAAAGATCTGTCTGGAAATCGGTCGTGGGCAACACGGTCTGATTGGCCACACCCAGCCACGTCGAATCGCGGCGCGCAGTGTCGGCAGTCGCGTCGCGGAAGAGCTGGGAACGCCATTGGGCGCGCTGGTCGGTTACCAGGTGCGGTTCGAAGACCAGAGCGACAGCAGCACCCTGATCAAGCTGATGACCGACGGTATTCTGCTGGCCGAAACCCAGCATGACCGCTTTCTTGAGCGCTACGACACGATCATCGTCGACGAAGCTCACGAACGCAGCCTCAACATCGACTTCCTGCTCGGTTACCTGAAAACCTTGCTGCCCCGTCGCCCGGACCTGAAAGTCATCATCACGTCGGCGACCATCGACTTGCAGCGGTTTTCCGAGCACTTCAACGACGCGCCTATCGTCGAAGTTTCCGGTCGGACGTTCCCGGTGGAAACCTGGTATCGCCCGTTGACCTCCCAGCAGGACGAAGAGGGCAACAGCGTTGAAGATGACCTGACGGTTGATCAGGCGATTCTGGCGACGCTGGACGAGCTGGCCGCTTTCGAACGCAGCGAACGCAAGAGCCCCGGCGATGTGCTGGTGTTCCTGCCCGGCGAGCGTGAAATCCGTGACGCTGCAGAAATGCTGCGCAAGGCGCAGCTCAAACACACCGAGATTCTGCCGCTGTATGCGCGCCTGTCGCCTGCCGAGCAGCAGCGCATATTCCAGTCACATCCAGGACGGCGTGTTGTACTGGCGACCAACGTCGCGGAAACTTCGCTGACCGTACCGGGCATCCGTTACGTGATCGACACCGGGACCGCGCGCATCAGCCGTTACAGCTATCGCGCCAAGGTTCAGCGTTTGCCCATCGAGGCCGTTTCCCAGGCCAGCGCCAACCAGCGTAAAGGTCGTTGCGGCCGGGTCGAGCCGGGCCTCTGCGTGCGGCTGTACAGCGAAGAAGATTTCAACGGGCGACCGGAATTTACCGATCCGGAAATCCTGCGCACCAACCTCGCCGCGGTAATCCTGCAGATGCTGCATCTGCGCCTGGGCGAGATCACTGACTTCCCATTCATTGAGCCACCAGACGGCAAAGCCATCAGCGACGGCTTCAATCTGTTGCAGGAGCTGTCGGCGGTTAATCGCGAAAATCAACTGACGCCGCTGGGCCGCCAGTTGGCGCGCTTGCCGGTGGACCCGCGCATGGGGCGCATGTTGCTGGAAGCAGCAAAGCAGGGCAGTTTGCAGGAAGTGTTGATCGTTGCCAGCGCCATGTCCGTGCAGGACGTGCGCGAACGTCCGCCAGAGCGTCAGCAAGCGGCGGATCAGGCTCACGCCCAATGGAAAGACGCCGACTCGGACTTCGCCGGGCTGGTCAATCTGTGGCGTGGTTTTGAAGAGCAGCGCCAGGCCTTGACCGCCAGCCCGCTGCGCAACTGGTGCCGTCGCAACTTCCTCAATTACCTGCGTCTGCGTGAATGGCGCGACGCCCATCGGCAATTGGGTCTGATCTGTCGCGACCTGCAACTGACGGTCAACAAAGAGCCCGCCGACTACCCGAAATTCCACAAGGCGATTCTCTCCGGCTTGCTCAGTCAGATCGGGCAGAAAGCCGACGAAGGCGATTACCTTGGCGCACGGCAACGGCGCTTCTGGATTCACCCGTCGTCCGGGCTGGGCAAGAAGCGTCCGCAATGGTTGATGACCGCTGAACTGGTGGAAACCACCAAGCTCTATGCGCGGATGGTCGCCAAGATTGATTCCGACTGGATCGAGCCGCTGGCCGGGCATTTGATCAAGAAGAACCACTTCGAGCCGCATTGGGAAAAGAAGCGCGGCCAGGTCGTGGCATTTGAACAGATCACCTTGTTTGGCCTGATTGTGGTCGGTCGTCGGCCGGTGCACTACGGACCGATTGATCCAGTGGTGTCCCGCGAGCTGTTCATCCGCGAAGGGCTGGTGCGTGGCGAGATCAACTCTCGCGCCAAGTGCCTGAGCGCCAATACCCGGTTGCTGGAAACCCTCGACGAGCTGGAAGCCAAAGCGCGCCGCCGTGACATTCTGGCCGACGAAGACACGCTTTACGGCTTCTACGAAGCACGAATTCCTGCCGAGATTCATCAAGCCGCGACCTTCGATCACTGGTACAAGACGGAAAGTCAGAAGAACCCGCAATTGTTGATCATGCGTGAAGAGGACGTGTTGGCCCGCGAGGCCAATGAAGTCACCGCGGCGTACTACCCGGATACCCTCAAACTGGGCGATCTGACCCTGCCGCTGACCTATCACTTCGAGCCCAATCATCCTCGTGATGGTGTGACCGTGCGTGTGCCTGCGCCGTTGTTGCTGTCGTTGCCCGCCGAGCGCCTGGAATGGTTAGTGCCGGGTTTGCTGGAAACCAAGTGCATCGCGCTGGTCCGCAACCTGCCCAAGGCGATTCGCAAGAACTTCGTGCCGGTGCCGGACTTTATCAAGGCCGCGTTGCAGCGCATTACCTTTGGCGAAGGTTCTTTGCCTCAGGCGCTGGGCCGCGAATTGCTGCGTATGACCGGTGCGCGAGTCAGTGACGAGGCTTGGGCTGAAGCCGCGCAGCAGCTCGAAAGTCACCTGAAAATGAATCTGGAAATTGTCGACGGCAATGGCAAATTCCTCGGCGAAGGCCGTGAGCTGGACGAATTGACTGCACGCTTCGCCGAGGCCAGTCAGGCTGCTTTGGCAGTGCCGCAGTCAGCGAAAAGCCAACAGCCGGTGGAAGCGAAAGTCTTCGCGCCGGTGGCGGAAAAAACCCAGCAGAATATTGCCGGGCTTTCCATGACGGTTTACCCGGCGCTGGTGGAAGAGTCGGGCACGGTCAAGGAAGGGCGCTTCTCGACGTCCGCCGAAGCCGAATATCAGCATCGCCGTGCCTTGCAGCGTCTCCTGCTGCAGCAACTGGCAGAACCGGCCAAGTTCCTGCGCAGTAAGCTGCCGGGGCAGACCGAACTGGCATTGCTGTATCGCGAGTTGGGACGCATCGACGCGCTGGTCGAAGACATTCTGCTGGCCAGCCTTGACAGCTGCGTGCTGGAAGGCGAGGACAATTTGCCCCGTGACGGTGCCGGGCTGCTGGCATTGGCCGAACGCAAGCGCGGCGCATGGACAGAACACGCCGAACGTCTGGCGAAGCTGACTCTGGATATTCTCAAGCTCTGGCACGGTCTGCAAAAGCGTTTCAAGGGCAAGATCAATTTGGCCGAGGCGGTCGCGCTCAATGACATCAAGTCCCAGCTGGGGCAGTTGGTCTATCCGGGCTTCGTTCGCGAAACCCCGGCGCAGTGGCTCAAAGAGCTGCCGCGCTATTTGAAAGCCATCGAAATGCGTTTGGAGAAACTTCCGGGTCAGGTTCAGAAAGACCGGGTCTGGAGCATCGAGCTCGCCGGGCTTTGGGCCCAATACCAGGCCCGCGCCAGCAAACACGCCCAGGAAGGCAAGCGCGACCCGGAGTTGACCGCCTATCGCTGGTGGCTGGAGGAATACCGCGTATCGCTGTTCGCCCAGCAACTGGGGACCAGAATGCCGGTGTCCGACAAACGCCTGAGCAAGCAGTGGTCGCAGGTGGAGGGGTAGGCCGTTCAAACGGATGTCTGTAGGAGCTCACGAGCAACGCGAGGCAGCGATGACGGTGTGTCAGGCAAATCGCGATCGCTGCCTCGCGGTGCTCGTGAGCTCCTACAGGTCTTCTGTTCAAACTCCCCAATATAGGGGCCGATATGGCACACTTCGGCTCTTGAACCCCTGAGCGTTGCCAAAGCTTGTCCGCACCAAGGGTGTTTTACCGTTTTGCATTGGTACGTCGGTCCACAAAAAAAGTGGGCCGCCGCCATGCCCGAGCAGGTCGTTACCTGCATTGATCAATAAGAGAGGAACGACCGTGCACAACGTCGTCATCAGCGGCACAGGCCTGTACACCCCGGCCAACAGCATTTCCAACGAAGAGCTGGTGCAGTCTTTCAATACCTGGGTTGCTCACTTCAACAGCGAAAACGCTGCCGCCATCGAGCGTGGCGAAGTGGAGGCGCTGACGGAATCCAGCGCCGCCTTCATCGAAAAGGCCTCGGGTATCAAAAGCCGCTTTGTCATGGACAAGGACGGCATCCTCGACCCGCACCGCATGAAGCCGCGCTTGCCCGAGCGGTCCAACGATGAATGGTCGATCCTCTGCCAGATGGGTGTTGCTGCCGCTGAACAAGCCTTGCAACGTGCGGGCAAAACCGCTGCCGATGTCGACGGTGTCATTGTTGCCTGCTCGAACCTGCAGCGTGCTTACCCGGCGATTTCCATCGAAATTCAGGCAGCATTGGGCGTTCAGGGTTTCGGCTTTGACATGAACGTCGCCTGCTCGTCGGCAACCTTCGGTATTCAGGCGGCAAGCAACAGCGTGCAACTGGGGCAGGCTCGCTCCGTATTGGTGATCAGCCCGGAAATCTGCACGGCGCACCTCAATTTCCGTGATCGCGACAGCCACTTCATCTTCGGTGACGCCGCCACCGCTGTGCTGGTTGAGCGTGCCGATCTGGCCACGTCGGCGCATCAGTTCGATATTCTCGGGACCAAGTTGCTGACCAGCTTTTCCAACAATATTCGCAACAACTTCGGCTTCCTCAACCGTACGGCAGAAGAGGGCGAGGGCGCGCCCGACAAACTGTTCGTACAGGAAGGCCGCAAGGTGTTTCGTGAAGTCTGCCCGATGGTCGCCGAACTGGTGGGCGCACACTTGCAGGAAAACAGCCTGAACGTCAGCGATGTGCAGCGCTTCTGGCTGCATCAGGCCAACCTCAGCATGAACCATTTGATCGTCAAAAAACTCCTGGGCCGCGATGCCTCGGTCGAAGAAGCACCGGTGATCCTCGACACTTATGCAAACACCAGCTCGGCGGGTTCGGTGATCGCGTTTCACACCTATCAGGATGATCTGCCAAGCGGCGCGCTAGGCGTACTGAGTTCGTTTGGTGCGGGTTATTCGATTGGCAGCGTGATTCTGCGCAAGCGTTGATCGTATTGGCCGAATCGACATTGCTAGCGGGTCATAGCCCGTTAGCAGGTCAATGCCGCTGGCACCTCAAAAAAAAGCTGATGTGATACATGGCTATCTCACCGGCTTGAATCCGATCAATACCTTGTATGGCTTCCTAGCCAGTCATACAAGGTACTCAATATGTCTGCCAATCAAAGCCAGACCCATGAACCACGCAGCGATTCTCTACCCTTCGACTCGGGGCATCTGAACCAGCAATTGCTCAAGACACGCCTGCCAGCCTGGTTTTATAACGCGCCGCGAGAGCTGCGCGAAGCCTTGCGGCGAAGTCTGTTACAGGGCCAGTTTTCTCGCCGGGCCGTGGAACCACTACGCACCAGGCTCCTCCCCGTAGAGCAGTTTGCCAGGCCTTTGCTGGAGCAGGCGCTGTACAAACGCTTCAACGTGCAACTGGACGTCACCGCTCACCAACTGGTGACTATGCGCTACGAAGAAGTGTCGCCTCTACGACGACTCGCGCCCTTCAAACAAACCTTGCTGGAGGCGGCGTTACACAACTTCGAAGAGTCTGAGGCCAACCCCGGTTATTTTCAGCCGGGTTCGGCGCTGCTGCCGGTTGATGGCCTGCAACTGCAGTTGGTAGAGGGCACGGGGACCAAGGGGACCGCTCCTCGTTTCAGGTATGAATATAGGGGCGTGCTCGCTATCAAGCCGGAGCCGTTCGCCGAGCTGTGTCACGGCCTGGACCTGGGGGGCAAATATCAGGCTCATCTGGATAGCGTGTTCAAACCTGTGCCCAGCTCAGGCCAAACCCGGGAGGCAGCGGCACAGGCGGTTGCCGAAGCGTTCATGAACTGTGAGCGTGATGCACTGGAAGTATTGGCACACATCGCAAGAATGAAAAAACACCTCAGTGCAGCGGCCTGGCAAATGCTCCAACAGATGGTGAAAACCAATGGCGAGCCGCGTTGGGACGGGCAGCCAGTACGATATCGCCAGTTGCACATGCTCGGCGACCGGACCTTCGAAGGCAGCCCGCTGTACGGCGCGTTACTGATCGAGCTGGATATACCTGACGTCGAGAACGGCCCGTGTGTGGTGTACATGCCGGGCGAACCCGAGCATCCGCTCAAGGAATATCCGTCACTGATGGCGCTGCTGGTGGTGCTGCGGCGCAAACTTCTGGACAAGGAGTACCAGCAGTACTTCCGCCGATTCGTCAGTCTGCGTCACAGCCAGCATTTTTTCACCCGGCTCAATGAGCGCCTGACGCCCCTCAGCCGGGTAGAGGGCAGCAGCCTGCTCAAGCCCCTGTATGAATATCGCTTCAACCCGGCTGCTGATCTGGCGTTAGAGGCCCAGGACGTCGGTCAGCCCCCTTTCGAAATGCTTTATGAGCATCTGCGCAGCAAGACGTATGACGATTCGCGGCGGGTTGCCGTTCCATCACGCGACGAAGACCAAAATGCGCGTCAGCGACGAATGCAATATTTCGAATCGCAAGGCCTGAACCTGCTCAATGTCATGGGTTTTTTCGTTCCCGTACTGGGTGAAGTGATGAGCGTCCTGGCTGCGGGGCAGTTATTGCACGAAGTCTTTTTTGCTGTTGAAGAGTGGCGCCATGGAGACCTCAACGAAGCGTTGGATCATCTGTTCGAAATTGCTGAAAACCTCGCGAGCGTTGCGGTATCGGGCGCGGCGACGGGTATCAGGCCGCAGCTTGAGCCCTCGGGATTCATCGAAAGCCTGACACCTGTGACGTTGCGCAACGGTCAGACTCGGCTCTGGAAACCCGAGCTGACACATTTCGCCCATGAGATTGCCCTGCCTGCCGGGTTGCCGGCCGATTCTCATCGCCGTATTGAAGCGCTGGGTAAAACCTGGCTGACGCTGGCGGGGCGTCACTATCGGATTGAATTGGACGCCGCTCTGCAGCAATGGCGCGTCAGGCATCCTCATGACATCCAACGCCACGGCCCTGTGGTTGAACACCATGGCGGTGGCTGCTGGCGCAGCGAGTTTGAGAACCCTTTGGGCTGGGATGAGATCACGGCGTTCAGGCGGCTGGGGACTGCCGAGCAATCCTTGACTGATGAAGGCATGCACAACGCGCTGAACATAACTGGTGCTGATGAAGCGTTGGTGCGTCAGGTGCATGTGGAGAGGATGCGGTCGCCCGCGCTGCTCAATGACTGCGCACAGCGTCTGTTGATTGATCAGCAGATTGACCATTGCATCCAGGCCATGCGGAGCGGCCACCTTTACCAGGTTGTCACGCCCAACATCGAGCCCTGGATCAAGCTACTGGCAGGTGCACCCCGTTGGCCGACAGGGCGCGCGTTGCGCTTGATTGATACGCAAGGCGCTGAGGTGGCCAGGTGGGGCGTAGTGAACGAGGCAGCGTCCTCGGTGATCGATATCACGTGGCAATCGGGTGGCCTGGACACCTTGCTGCGCACCGTGGCCGATGGGCTGGAACCCCATGAGTTGCAGGCCTTGCTGGACACTCGCATGACGCAGACAACTGTGTGGGTTCAACGACTGGCCAGTTACCTGGCTCAGTGCGCCGAAATGGACCGGGCCCAGCTATTGGAAGACATCTATGCCGTGCCAAACCGCTCCAGCGACCCACACGTGAATGTGGTGCAACGGGACTTCCAGACGGTTCCTGTTGTGGTTGCCAACGAACTGCTCAGCACTGCCAACACTGTGCAGTTGCAACGCATGACTGAGTCAGGTCGACTGCCGCTGGAAATTGCAGAGCATGCTCGGGAGTATGTGCAGCAATTACGGGTAAACCGCACCAACGAAGGATTTTACCTGGAGGCTACGGCCAACCCGGATACCGCCAAAGTGGGCCTGCAATTGCTTGAGCATTTGCCGGGCTGGCCGGGGGGCATCGCCATTGAATTGCGCCAGGACAGCGCTGCGGGTGAGTTGCTCGACAGTATGGGCAACCATCAGACCGCTCAGGTACAACTGACCATTGCCAAAACCTCGTCAGGTTATCTGTGCCTGGGCGGTGAGGGGACTCCTGATGCTCTGTTTTTCGATGCATTACTCAGGGCGCTGCCTGACTCGGTGCGCAGTCGTATCGGTTTGTCGTCCACTGCAACCGAGCAGCATCTACGCAGGTTATTAGGCGACCTGGCCGTGACCCGGCGCGAAACAGTGGCAGACATTCTCGATCTGCAAGCGATCAAACCAGGCTTTAAATGGCCTTTGCGTCTGGCCGATGGTCGTGTGGGGTACCCGTTGAGCGGTCGCTTGCGCGGCTTGTTCAATCGGCTTGGATTAGCGGCATCGCGCTACAGTCCCGAACTTGCAGTGAAAAGTCTGTTCCCCCGGTTTACCGACGAACAGGTCAGCGCATTCCTTGCCGACCTACGCCGCGAGCACCTGGGCTCATCCGCACAACTGAACCTGTTCCTGAAGCAGCGCCTCGATGAAATGGCGGCCGAATACAAGGTTCTGAAAACGACCCTGTCTAGCTGGGTCGATGAAATGCCCACTTCGTCCTCGATGCACTCGGCGAGAGTCGTGGCGGCGGATCGTCTGCGCCGTTGCTGGACCCGGATTGGCACGTTAATGCATGGCGAGGGTGGCGAAGTCCTCGGCTATAGTCTTGACCTCTGTGACCTGACGATAGGCCGACTCCCAAGGATTTCCGCCCGCTTCGACCACGTGGCATTTTTGACCCTGAAAAATACCTACCTGACGAACGCTCAGGTTGACGTATTCCTTGGCCTTTTCAAAAATCTGGTTTACCTGAGCTTGCAACGCAATCGCCTCTTCACGTTGCCAGCCGCTGTCGGCGGACTGAGTCGCCTCAAGCGATTATGGTTGAGCCACAACCCCCTGACGCTCAATGCCGAAAGTCTCGGGCATCTGCAGCGCCTGCGCCAACTGCATTTACTGGATCTCAATTACTGCCCTCTGGACCCCAATGTGAGTTTTGCCGGGATCCACCCGTTGCGCTGTCTGCTATTACGCTCGACCGGCATCAATTGGGTGCCTGAGCATGTGTTGGACTGGCCTGAACTGACCGAACTGGACCTGCGCGAAAACCAGATATCCACCTTGTCTCTGGATGTTTTGCGCAGGTTGGACCGCGTGGGACTGCGTGCACGACTCCATGACAATCCTCTGAGTGCGGTGACGCTGGAGCGAGCCGATAACGCATTGGGCGCCTATGCTCAAACCCGTCTGGGCTTGAACAACACACGGCGCCATGCCTCGCTGCTGTTGCCGACCGATACGCCATGGTTTGTCCGCGTTGAGAACAACGTGCCGCAGACACGCCTCCAGCAATGGATTGATTTGGCGACAATTCCGGAGTCTTCGGACTTTTTCCGGATTCTGAACGATCTGGCCCTGTCCGCCGACTTTGTCGGACACCGTGAGGCGCTCATCCAGCGGGTATGGGGGCTGCTTGATGCTGCGTCCGCCAATAGTGAGTTACGCGAGCAGTTGTTCAGCTTTGCGGCCCATCCGCGAACCTGTGGTGACGGCATCAGCATCATTTTTAGTGAGCTGGAAATCCAGGTTCTGATCTTTAACATCAAGACGTCCACGTCCAGAGCCAGGCAGCCTGTGCAACTGTTCAAACTGGCCAGAGGCCTTGATCGTCTGGATGAGCTGGAAAAGATCGCTCAAGCAGATATTGCTGCCCGATTACTCAGGGGGGAAACCGTCGATCAGGCCGAAGTCAGGCTTGGATATCGAGTGGGGTTGGCAAAGGCGCTGGAGTTACCGGCTCAGCCCCGCAGTATGCTTTTCAGTAACCTGTCAGGTGTGACCCCGGCCAGACTTGCCATAGCGCAGCGGCAAATTCTCGACAGAGAGCGCACGTCGGCGTTCATGCAGTCACTGATCGAGCGCGATTTCTGGATGGACTATCTGCAAGAGCATTTCGCAGCGAAGTTTGCGTCGGTGAAGGACCCCTTTGTGGAAAGAATCGTCGCGCTGGATAGTCGTGAAGAATCACTCCTGTCTGATCAGCAGTATCTGGACGAAGTGGCAACCATCACCCAAGAGCGCCGTGAGGCTGTTGAGGGTCTTGCGATAAGGTTGTCTGAGGCTGTTGCGGATCAGGTCCTGGAAGAGGCAGGGGTACAAAGCGTTGTTCGCTTGGCTGAGCCCGCTACGGCGCAGGAGTAAAAAACAGCCCGGCCTTGCCCTGGCGAACGGATGATGGGGATCGCCAGGGCAATGTCGAGCTGTCAGACGTCTGTAAGCCCCGAGCTAGAGCCTTTGTGTGGGCAGTGGATGAACATTGTCGACTGATGGGGGATACTGCTGCGTCGCTCGATCCAGTTGGGGAAGTCCGTATGCCCGTCCAGATATCTACCCTTGAAAACGTCGTGCCTGCCCAATGGGACGCACTGGTTCCGGGTGGTCAGCCGTTCGTGCGCCATGCCTTTCTCAGTGCGCTGGAAGACAGCGGCAGCCTCGGGCCGCGCTCTGGCTGGCAGGCTGAACACCTGCTCAATTACCAGAACGGTGAACTGGTTGCGGCAATGCCCGCTTATCGCAAGTGGCACTCCTATGGTGAGTACGTGTTCGATCACAGTTGGGCCGATGCGTGTCGTCGCGCGGGCATCGCGTATTACCCCAAACTGCTGGTGGCGGTGCCGTTCAGCCCGGTGAGTGGCGCAAGGATTCTGTCGGCGTCGCCTGAGGCCGGTATTGAATTGCTCAACGCGGTGCCCGGACATCTCCAGGACCAGCAGCTGTCCAGTGCACACGTTAATTTCACCGATCCCTTGGCCGATGCGTTTCTGGACGAGCAGCCTGGCTGGCTGCAGCGGTATGGCTGCCAGTTTCATTGGCAGAACCGTGGCTACCGGGATTTTCAGGATTTCCTCGACGTGCTGAGTTCGCGCAAGCGCAAGCAGATGCGCAAGGAACGTGAGCAGGTGGCGGGGCAGGGCATCGAGTTTGACTGGCTCGAAGGCCATCAGTTAAGCGAGCTGCTGTGGGATTTTGTTTACGCCTGCTATTCCAATACCTACGAGGTGCGCGGGCAATCGCCGTATCTGACGCGTGAGTTTTTCAGCCTGTTGGCGCAGCGCATGCCTGAGGCCATTCGGGTGGTGTTGGCGCGACAGGGCTCACGGCCGGTGGCCATGGCGTTCAGCTTGTTGGGCGGTGACAGTTTTTACGGGCGCTATTGGGGATGTCTGGCGGAGTTCGACCGCCTGCACTTCGAGACGTGCTTCTATCAGGGCATGGACTACGCCATTGCTCACGGGCTGAAACGCTTCGATGCCGGAGCACAAGGTGAGCACAAATTGATTCGCGGCTTCGAACCGGTGATCACTCGCTCATGGCACTACTTGACCCATGAAGGGCTGAAGGACGCGGTGAGTGATTTTCTTGATCAGGAAAGGGTTGGCATCCTGGCCTATGCCGAAGATGCCAAAGGGGCGCTGCCGTATCGGCAGGTTTGATAGGCCAGACCTGTGCAAGCCGAGCGTGTGTTGTCCGCAAATGACGTGGGACCGGCTTTAGCCGGGAAAGCGATGTTTCTGACGACACATTTCAGTGATTGTCAGTGCCTCCTCTCGGCTAAAGCCGGTCCCACGTCATTGCGCCAATACCTGAAATTGCGCAGACCAAACTCGGCTCTCATCAAACAAAATGCAACCTACTGGATTGAAATGCATTTTCTGCAGGCGCTGCCGAAGGCTGCGAAGCATTCATCCTGACGCACCGCGATCGCAGCCTTCGGCAGCGCCTACAGGTCGATGTTTGCCGCGAGACAGCGCGGTGCCATGGGCACCGGGGCAGCCTCAATCAATTCCCACAAACCCACCCGTCTGATGTTGCCACAGCCGTGCATACAACCCACCGTGGGCCAGCAGTTCAGCATGGGTGCCGCTTTCAGCAATGCGGCCGTTTTCCAGCACGACCAGCCGGTCCATTCGGGCAATGGTCGACAGGCGGTGGGCGATGGCGATCACGGTCTTGCCCTGCATCAGGGTTTCCAGACTTTCCTGAATGGCTGCTTCGACTTCCGAGTCCAGTGCCGAAGTGGCCTCGTCCATGATCAGAATCGGCGCGTCCTTGAGCAGCACCCGGGCGATAGCGATACGTTGGCGTTGACCACCTGACAGCTTCACACCACGTTCCCCCACCTGAGCATCAAAGCCCTCGCGGCCTTCGGAGTCCGTCAGCAGCGGGATGAACTCATCCGCCCGAGCCTTGCGTACCGCTTCCCAGAGTTGCTCGTCAGTCGCCTCCGGTTTGCCGTACAACAAGTTGTCGCGAATCGAGCGATGCAGCAGCGAGGTGTCTTGAGTGATCATGCCGATCTGTTCGCGCAGGCTCTCCTGAGACACATGGGAAATGTCCTGACCGTCGATCAGGATCTGTCCGCCCTGTACGTCGTACATGCGCAACAGCAGGTTGACCAGCGTTGACTTGCCTGCACCCGACGGCCCGATCAGGCCAATCTTCTCGCCGGGTTTGATGTCCAGGTTCAGGCCATGGATGATCCCGTTACCGTTGCCATAGTGGAAATCCACACCGTCGAACTTCACGCCGCCCTTTTCCACGTTCAGGCGCGGTGCAGGCTTGCGATCGGTGACGCTGACCGGTTGGGAAATACTCGCCAGACCGTCCTGGACCATACCGATATTTTCGAAGATGCCGTTGACCACCCACATGATCCAGCCGGACATATTGACGATACGAATCGCCAGACCGGTAGCCAGTGCAATGGCGCCGACCGAGATCAGGGACTGGGTCCACAGCCACAGCGCCAGGCCGGTGGTGGTAACGATCAGCACCCCGTTCATGCTGGTAATCACCGTATCCATGGCGGTCACCACGCGACCGGCCAGTTGGGTTTTTTCGGTCTGCTCGACGATCGCTTCCCGGGCGTACTGTTGTTCGTAATTGGTATGAGCGAACAGCTTAAGGGTGGTGATGTTGGTGTAGCCGTCAACGATACGCCCCATGAGTTTGGAGCGTGCATCGGAGGACACCACCGAGCGTTCTTTCACGCGGGGGACGAAGTAGCAGAGCGCGGCGATATAGGCAGCAATCCACGCCAGCAGCGGGATCATCAGGCGCCAGTCTGCTTCGGCGAACAACACCAGGGCGCTGATGGCGTAGATCAACACGTGCCAGAGGGCATCCACGGCCTGAACGGCAGAGTCGCGCAATGAGTTGCCGGTTTGCATGATGCGTTGAGCGATGCGCCCGGCGAAGTCGTTCTGGAAGAAACGAACGCTCTGCTTGAGCACGTAGCTGTGGTTCTGCCAGCGAATCATGCTGGTCATGCCGGGGCTGATGGTCTGATGCACGAGCAGGTCGTGCAGACCGACGAAAATCGGTCGTAACAGCAGGGCAACCACGGCCATCCAGATGAGCTCATTGGCGTGGATGCTGAAAAAGTCTTTGTCGGGCGTGCCCTGGGCCAGATCGATGATTCGGCTCAGGTAACTGAACATCGCGACTTCGATCAATGCGCCAATCAAGCCGACTACCAGCAAGGCTGCAAAGCTTGGCCAGACCTGGCGCAGGTAGTAGATGTAAAAGGCTAGAACGGTATTGGGCGGGGCATCGGTGGGGGCGTCACGGAAGATATCGATCAGTTTTTCGAAACGACGATAGAACATTGGCAATGATGCCCACGAGTTAGGCGGGCTCTCCTTACTGAGCGGATATTCCCTTGATCGGACCGCACGAAATCAGGAATGCTTAAACTGATTTCATGCGGTGCGTCTGAGTTTATTCGACGCGCTTGGCAGACTTGATATAGATCGGGTCGAGAGGGACGTTCTGCATGCCTTGCTTGTTGCCGGACTGGGCGTTGACGATCTGGTCGACGACGTCCATACCCTTGACCACTTTGCCGAACACGGCGTAACCGAAATCGCGCACGCCGTTGTCGAGCATGGCGTTGTCGGCAGTGTTGATGAAGAACTGGCTGGTGGCCGAATTGACCTGCGAGGTGCGCGCCATGGCAACGGTGCCACGCACGTTATGCAGGCCGTTGTTGGCTTCGTTCTTGATCGGGTCTTTGGTCGGCTTCTGCTGCATTTGCGCAGTGAAACCACCGCCCTGGGCCATGAAGCCCGGGATCACACGGTGGAAAATCGTGTTGTTGTAGAAGTTGCTGTCGACGTAGCCCAGGAAGTTCGCGGTGCTGATCGGAGCCTTCTGGTCTTCGAGCTGGATTTCAATCGCGCCGAAGCTGGTGTCGAGCACGACGCGGGTCGGCTTGGCAGGTGTTGCAGCCATGAGGTTAGCGGCGAACAGCACGGAGCAGGCGGCGATGACGATTTTTTTCAGCATGGGTCAGTTGATCCTGATTGATGGTTTCGACTGCGATCGATAATGCAGACACATGAAGCGATGCAGGCTGCAAGGTAATCACGTTTGGCTTTTTTTGCCCAGCGTGAAAGCGCTTTAGGCGTTCACGTCAGGCGGGTGCGGAATCGATGAATTCCAGGGCGATACGGTTGAACTGCTCCGGGTGCTCAAGCGGTGTGGCGTGACGCGAGTCTTTGATGACCACCAGTCGCGCGTTCGGGATCAGCCCTACGTATGCCTCTTTAAGCGCGACCGGTGTGTAATCCCGATCGGCACTGATCACCAGTGTAGGGCAGGTAATGCGCGACAGCTTGTGCTCGACGCCCCAACCGACGATTGCATCAAAGCTGGCCAGATAAGCGCGTTTGTCGTTGTTCGCAAAGCGTTCGGCCATGAGGCGGCGTAAATGCGCATGCTCGGGTTTGGGGAACAGGTTGTGGCTGACCGCGTTACCCAGGGTGCGCATGCCCAGCAGCCGCGCCAGCACCCAGCGCTTGGCGTACTGCCAGACGTCGTTGGCGCTGCGCACTTTGACCTGGGGCGCACTGTTGACGATGCACAGGCTTTTCAGCAAGTGAGGATGATTGACCGCCAACTGGAAGCCGATCATCCCGCCCATGGACAGCCCGAGTACATGCACCTGGCCCAGATTGAGATGCTCGATCAGCGCTTCGACGTCGGCACTGAAACCACGAATGCTGTAACGCTCCCGAGGCTTGTCGGAGCGCCCGTGACCGCGCATGTCCATGGCAATGACACGATAACGAGCAGCAAACGCCGGGATCTGATATTCCCAGTCCCGGCAGCTCGAGCCCAGCCCATGCAGCAACAGCAGGGGTGTGCCCTGGCCATATTCTTCGTAATGCAGTGAGCAGCCATCATGTTCGAAATGGGCCATGGACAGGTCCTTGTCAGGCTTGTTGGGGGGCGGCGAAAGCGGCGGTTAGCGGCGCGGTGTCAAAGGTACGAATCAATTCGATGAGAATCTGCGTCGCGGGCCCCAGTGGTTTGTCTTTGCTGGAGTAAAGATAGAAGGTCGGGTTGCGACTGCCACCTTTGTCCATCGGCAATGCCTTGAGTACACCTTCACGCAGTTCGCGCTCGATCATGTGACGCGGCAACCAGGCAAAGCCTAGACCACTGCTGACAAAAGTCGCAGCGGTCGCCAGGCTGCCGACCGTCCAGCGCTGCTCAGCGCCCAGCCAGCCGACGTCTCGGGGTTGCTGACGGCCGGAATCGCGGATCACTACTTGCAGCTGACTTTCCAGATCCTGAAAATTCAGCTCGCGGTGCAGTTGATGCAGCGGGTGTTCCGGGTGGGCAACGGCGACGAATTCCACGCTGCTCATTTCATTGCCCAGATAACCGGGAATACTGAAACCGCTGATCGCCAGATCGGCTACGCCTTCGAGCAATACTTCTTCTACCCCTGACAGCACCTCTTCCCGCAGCCTGACTCGGCAGCCACGGCTTTGCGGCATGAATGCGGTCAGTGCGCGGACCAATCGCGCGTTGGGATACGCGGCATCCACCACCAGTCGCACTTCGGCTTCCCAGCCTTGCTCCATGTGATGGGCAAGGTCTTCGAGTTGGCTGGCTTGTTTGACCAACTGTCGGGAGCGGCGTAACAGGACGCCGCCCGCTTCGGTCAGCACGGCCTTGCGCCCGTCGATGCGTAACAGCGGCACCCCAAGCTGCTCTTGCATGCGCGCAACCGTGTAGCTAACGGACGATTGCGAACGGTGCAGCACATCGGCTGCCTGGGCGAAGCCGCCATGATCGACCACGGCCTGCAAGGTTCGCCATTGATCGAGAGTGACGCGGGGGGCTTTCATGTGATGCTCCTCTTTTGCTGCGCTTTATCCTAATCTGCAATCCCTTCTGGAGACTGCCGATGAACAGAATCTGTTGTGTGTTGCTGGCGCTGTTGCCATTGACGGTTTGGGCCTACCCCATCGAGGTAGAAAAAAGCTACGAGGGCGTTCAGGTCGACTACACCGCCCACGATACTTTTCACGACACCGGGTCCATCACCGTGAACAACTACGGCGACGTCGACGCCAGGTGCAACGTGGTATTTCGCAACGGCCCCGAAGCCCCGCGTACCCGCCGTATCACCGTCGCCGCGAAAAAAAGCACCGACGTGACCGCCAAGTTCAACCGCAGCATCATCAAGCTGCGCATCAGTCTTACCTGCAAAGCCGAGTAACCGCCAACACCCGATTTTTTGAATTGGAATGCATCCCCTGTGGGAGCGGTGCTTGCCCGCGATAAGGCTGGACGCAGTTTACTTTGGATCGCGTCCAGCCTTATCGCGAGCAAGCTCGGCTCCCACAGGGATTTGGCGCCTGAGAAAAAGTTGCAGTTCCACATCGAAACCCGCAGTTCCAATATGTGCTGCATGACAGCGTGATCCCAGAGTAAACGAGCTTTAGGACAAAACAAATTATTAGATGTTTTGTAGCAGGTTTTTACGCTTTTTAATCGATATGGCCATGTTTACTCTTCACTCCATCGAACACATCTTCTTCGTTGGAGCCATACATCATGTCCCGCGTACTCATCATCGAAAGCAGCGCCCGTCAGCAAGACTCGGTTTCCCGCCAACTGACTCAACAGTTCATCGGTCAGTGGCAAACCGCGCATCCGGCTGATCAAGTGACGGTTCGTGATCTGGCCGCAGATCCGGTGCCGCACCTGGATTCGACATTGCTGGGTGGCTGGATGAAGCCCGCCGATCAGCGCTCGGCGCCCGAGCAGGCAGCACTGAAGCGCTCTGACGTGCTGACCGACGAGCTAGTCGCAGCTGACGTCCTGGTACTCGCCGCACCGATGTACAACTTCGCAATCCCCAGCACCCTCAAAGCCTGGCTGGATCATGTGCTGCGTGCCGGTGTGACCTTCAAATACGGCGAAACCGGTCCTCAGGGGCTGCTGGTCGGCAAACGCGCCATTGTCCTCACGGCTCGCGGCGGTATCTATGCCGGTAGCAGCCTGGATCATCAGGAACCGTATTTGCGTCAGGTACTGGCATTCATCGGCATCCACGACGTGACCTTCATCCACGCTGAAGGTTTGAACATGGGCGGTGACTTCGTTGAGAAGGGCATGAATCAGGCCATCGCCAGACTGGCTCAGGTGGCCTGATCTGAAGTATCGCTGCACGCTTTTTTGAACCGACTCCCCTTGGCACCTCCCGCTCCTGGGTGCATGGCCCGATAGACCCCCGGATAGGGTGGTCATCGGGCTTTTTTCTTTGGCGCGTTGTTCCGCGGTGACTTCGTCTGAATTGCATTTCCTGTTTTCCGGCATTTTGACTAGACTCGGTTGTTAGCTGAATCGATTAATCCGATTCAGCCTGATGCTGCAGCGAATCCAATAATTCCAATAAGGACTACCCCAATGAAACCTCTTGCCTGGCTTTTCGGCCTCAGCGCAATTGCCGTCGCTACACAGGCTGCCGCGTGGGACTACGTGCTGCTCGACACCGACAAGCCCGCCCGGAATCAGCAAATCACCAGCGCCCAACTCGGGGTCAAAACCGACAAACCGTTTTCCATCACAATGCGCACCCTGCATGGCGGACGGCAGGAAGGTGTCAGCGTGATTGATATCGACAACGGCACAATGAAGCTTTCGGTGGTGCCCACTCGTGGCATGAACGTGCTGCAAGCGTCTGTGGGTGACGTGCGCATGGGCTGGGATTCGCCAGTAAAAGACATCGTCAATCCGGCCTTTATCGAACTCAATGGCCGTGGCGGCCTGGGCTGGCTGGAAGGGTTCAACGAGCTGGTGACTCGCTGCGGGTATGAATGGGTCGGGCATCCGGGCGTGGATAACGGCGAACTGCTGACCCTTCACGGCCGCGCGGCCAACATTCCGGCCAGTAAAGTGACGTTGCACATCGATGAGAAGCCGCCGTTTGCCATCCGTCTCAAAGGCGAATTGAAAGAACAGGCGTTCAAGAAGGTCGACTTCTCGGTGCAGACCGAGCTGGTGACTGATGCCGGTAGCACGCGCTTCACCCTCAACGACACGTTGACCAACAACGGTGACTACCCGAAGGAATATCAGGCGCTGTATCACAGCAACTTCAGCACGCCGTTCCTGGAGCAGGGCGCTCGTTTCGAGGCGCCGGTGAAACAAGTGTCGCCGTTCAACGAGAAGGCCAAGGGTGACCTTGCCGACTGGCAAACCTACCGTGCCCCAACCCCTGACTACGACGAAACCGTTTACAACGTGGTGCCTTATGGCGATGCCAAGGGCGAGACCCTTGCTGTCCTGCATAACAAGGGCGGTAGCCTGGGCGTGTCACTGGGCTTCAATACCCAGCAGTTGCCGGTGTTCTCACTGTGGAAAAACACCGACACCCAAGGTCAGGGTTACGTGACCGGTCTGGAGCCGGGCACCAGCTTCTCCTACAACCGCCGCTACCAACGCCCGCTGAATCTGGTGCCGACCATTGCTCCAAAAGAGCAGCGTCAGTTCCAGATCAGCTACAGCTTGTTGGCGGATAAGGCTGCAGTCGATACCGCGCTGGGCAAGGTCAAGGATATTCAGGCGGGGCGTGCGACTGAGGTGCGTCAGGAGCCGTTGGTGGATTTGAGTAAGGAGTAAGTCTGTTCAGGCGGGCAGATGTTTCTTCTGTAGCGGCGACTGCTTCGTCTTCGCCGCTGCGCTGTCTCACGGCAAGCTCGGTTCCATGTGGGAGCGGTGCTTGCCCGCGATAAGAACACCGCGATTTGTCCTCCGACCGCGCCGCCCTTATCGCGGGCAAGCACCGCTCCCACAAAAAAACCGTATTTATTCAGTGAGTTATATTTTGTTTGATAGGCACGCCCGAGCTACATGAATTGAATTTGCCCGTGCTTTATGGACACCGCTGACACCAACCCGTTAAGGTCGCCGCCTTCAACGGGGGAGCATTCATGGTTTATCTACTTATCGTGACGCTGATTCAGGCGTTTTCATTCAGCCTGATCGGCGTTTTTCTGGCAGGGCATGTCGATAGCTACTTCGCCGTGCTGATCCGCGTCGTATTGGCGGGGCTGGTATTTATTCCGCTGACTCAGTGGCGACGGGTAGAGCCGGGTTTCATGCGTGGCATGCTGGTCATCGGCGCGCTGCAATTCGGCATCACTTACGTGTGCCTGTACCTGAGCTTCCGGGTGCTGACCGTGCCGGAAGTCCTGCTGTTTACCATCCTCACCCCGTTACACGTCACGCTGATCGAAGATGCTCTCAACCGGCGCTTCAACCCGTGGGCTTTGGTGGCTGCACTGGTTGCCGTGCTGGGTGCAGGCGTGATTCGTTGGGACGGTATCGACGGCAACTTCCTTGGCGGTTTCCTGTTGCTGCAAGTGGCCAACTTCACCTACGCCGCAGGCCAGGTGCTGTACAAACATCTGGTCGCCCGCTACCCCAGTGACCTGCCGCACTACCGGCGCTTCGGCTACTTCTACCTGGGTGCATTAATCATTGCCTTGCCCGCGTTCCTGATGTTCGGCAACCCGCAACGTCTGCCGGACGCAACGGATCAATGGGCAGTGCTGCTGTTCCTCGGGTTTTGCTCCACGGCGCTGGGCATGTATTGGTGGAACAAAGGAGCGTGCCTGGTCAACGGCGGCACGCTGGCAGTGTTCAACGTTCTGCATGTGCCGGTCGGGCTGCTGATCAATCTGCTGATCTGGAATCAGGACGAGCCGCTGGGGCGCCTGGCTTTTGGCGGGGTACTGATTCTGTTGTCGTTGTGGGTTAGTCGGCTGGGAGCAAAAAAGGCAGTAGCGTAGGTTTCTGTAGGAGCTGCCGAAGGCTGCGATGGCGGAGTGTCAGAACGAATGCTTTCGCAGCCTTCGGCAGCTCCTACAGAATGATTACTCAGGTCTTCGCCAACCCCACCCGCATATCCGACCCACTCGGCTGTTGATAAACCCCCAGCCCGAAGTCCGGCAGCACCGCCAGCAGGTAATCGAAAACATCACCCTGAATGCGCTCGTAGTCGGCCCATACGGTGGTGCGGGTGAAGCAGTAGATTTCCAGCGGTACACCTTGGGACGTAGCTTCCAGCTGGCGGACCATGCAGGTCATGTCCGGGTGGATATCGGGATGGCTTTTCAGGTAGGCCAGCGCATAAGCGCGGAAGGTGCCGATGTTGGTCATGCGTCGACGGTTGGCGGATAGCGCTGCGACGTTGCCCTGAGCCTGATTCCAGGCGAGCAACTCGGCCTGTTTGCGGCTGATGTAGTCGGTCAGCAGGTGCACCTGGCTGAGCTGCTGTTCTTCGTCATCGCGCACGAAACGTACGCCGCTGGCGTCGATGAACAGGCTGCGCTTGATGCGTCGTCCGCCGGATTGCTGCATGCCGCGCCAGTTTCTGAACGACTCCGACATCAGGCGCCAGGTCGGGATGGAAACAATGGTCTTGTCAAAGTTCTGCACCTTGACCGTGTGCAGAGTGATGTCGACGACATCGCCGTCGGCGCCGACCTGCGGCATTTCGATCCAGTCGCCCACCCGCAGCATGTCATTACTGGTCAGTTGCACGCTGGCCACGAACGACAGCAACGTATCCTTGTAGACCAACAGAATCACGGCCGACATGGCGCCCAGACCCGAAAGCAGCAATAACGGCGAGCGGTCGATCAAAGTGGCAACGATGATGATTGCGGCAAAGATATACAGAATCATCTTCGCCAGTTGCACGTAGCCCTTGATCGAGCGGGTACGGGCGTGAGTGGTGCGAGCGTAGATATCGAGCAGGGCGTTCAGCAGCGTACCAATGGCCAGCGTCATGAACAGAATGGTGAACGCCAGCGCGATGTTGCCGATGACGTTCTGACCCGTCTTGCTGAGGTCGGGCACCAGGTTCAGACCGAACTGGATAACCAGCGACGGGACCATTTGCGCCAGCCGATGAAAGACCTTGTTGTGGCGAAGGTCGTTGACCCAGTGCAAGGCGGGTTGGCGGCCGAGTATTTTTGTGGCGTGAAGAATCAGAAAGCGCGCCAGTCGACCAGCGACCAGTGCAACGACCAATAGCAACAGCAGGCCAAGACTCGCATGCAGGACGGGATGTTGATCCAGAACCGCCCAGAGGTCCTGGGCGCGGCGCCATAACGATTGAATATCCATAGGTGATCTTAAAATCCGGTAGAGAAAAGCGCCGCAATTAGAACATTCATGAGCCTGGTAAAGGGTTACGTTGGAAAATTGCGTAACAAAATCAGCCATTGGTGGTAAAGAAACTCGGCTCGGGCGGCCGAAACCGTTACGCTATGCGCCGTATTTTTGTATTTCGTCGAGGTAACACCCGTGTTTTCCCAATTCGCCCTGCATGAACGCCTGCTTAAAGCCGTGGCCGAGCTTAAATTCGTCGAGCCCACGCCAGTGCAAGCTGCAGCCATACCTCTGGCGCTGGAAGGGCGTGATCTGCGGGTGACGGCGCAAACCGGTAGCGGCAAGACTGCTGCATTTGTATTACCAATCCTCAATCGCCTGATGGGCCCGGCCAAGGTTCGCGTCGACATTCGTGCCGTGATCCTGCTGCCGACCCGAGAGCTGGCGCAGCAGACCCTCAAGGAAGTTGAGCGTTTCTCGCAGTTCACGTTCATCAAGTCCGGCCTGATCACCGGCGGTGAAGACTTCAAGGTGCAGGCCGCCATGCTGCGCAAGGTGCCGGATATCCTGATCGGCACCCCAGGCCGTTTGCTGGAGCAACTGAACGCCGGCAACCTGGACCTGAAGAACGTTGAAGTGCTGGTTCTCGACGAAGCTGACCGCATGCTGGACATGGGTTTCTCCGAAGACGTCGAGCGTCTGGCGAATGAATGCGCCAATCGTCAACAGACCCTGCTGTTCTCGGCCACTACCGGCGGTGCCGGCCTGCGCGAGATGATCGGCAAGGTGCTGAATAATCCGCAGCACCTGCAAGTCAACAGCGTCAGCGAACTGGCCTCCGGTACGCGTCAGCAGATCATCACCGCTGACCACAACAGCCACAAGGAACAGATCGTCCACTGGCTGCTGGCCAACGAGACGTATCAGAAGGCGATCATCTTCACGAATACCAAGGCTCTGGCCGACCGTCTTTATGGCCGTCTGGTAGCGCTGGATTACAAAGCCTTCGTGTTGCACGGCGACAAGGATCAGAAAGACCGCAAGGCCGCTATCGACCGTCTGAAGCAGGGCGGCACCAAGGTGCTGGTTGCGACCGACGTCGCCGCTCGTGGTCTGGACGTTGAAGGCCTGGATCTGGTGATCAACTTCGACATGCCGCGCAGCGGCGATGATTACGTTCACCGTATTGGCCGTACTGGCCGTGCGGGTGCAGAAGGCCTTGCCATCTCGTTGATCTGCCACGGCGACTGGAACTTGATGTCCAGCGTCGAGCGCTACCTCAAGCAGACCTTCGAGCGTCGCACCATCAAGGAAGTCAAAGGCAGCTACGGCGGGCCGAAGAAGGTCAAGGCGTCAGGCAAAGCCGTTGGCGTGAAGAAGAAAAAGACCGACGCCAAGGGCGACAAGAAGAAAACCGGTGCCAAGGCTCCGACCAAGCGCAAAATCGCTAACCGACCGAAGACCGACGCGTTGTCGCTGGTCAGCAAAGACGGCATGGCCCCGCTTAAAAAGCGCAAGACTGAAACCCCTGCGGCTGAGTAACACGCCCGCAATTCTCTCGTAGGAGCGGCTTTAGCCGCGAGATCTGTTCTCCCGGCTGAAGCCGGTCCTGCGCTGAGAGTTCTCGCCCACATTCTCCCCCATCCAACCACCACCGGGCTGCTTAGGCTGAACGGGGCGCGTCAGCACCTGTCACATTTTTAGCTGCAAGCCTGATGGCTGGACGTCACGAGCCATTCACCCATGTTGACTGGAGGTAATAACAATGGACAAACCTTATGACTGGGATCTCGTTGAGCGCCTGTTGCACGAAGTGCAGAACAGCGCTGACGACACCTTCAAACCCCGTGAGTACGCAGAGGAGCACGCTGCGGCATCAGCCGCAGTGGGTGAGCCGGTGGCAAATCTGGATCACCTGAAGGCAGTTGCCAGTGAATACGAGAAACTGCTGCTGGATCGCGGATTCATCCAGTCACGTCCGGAAGCAGAGGGCGGGAACGGCGAAAACTTTGTGCTGACCCCGCGTGGCGCACAGTTGCTGGCGTTGATCGACAGCAGCATCCCCGGTAATGACCACCCGCGTCAGGTACAGGATGAGCAGCAGGACGCTCTGGATCCGGCAACCTTTGAAGAGGTTGCGGCCAAAGCGCAGATTGCTTGAGGTTAAGAATGTTATGAAGATTCTGTAGGAGCGCACGAGCAACGCGAGGCCGCGAATGCGGTTATCAGGCAGACCGCTATCGCTGCCTCGCGTTGCTCGTGAGCTCCTACAGGTAATGATTACCCTGCCTTGACCGCCTTCAAACAGCTCAAATCCGTAAAGTCTTTCCTGGTATCGGCAATCTTGCTCAACAAGCGCTGGCGTTGTTCAGGTGTGCTCTGCGCCATCAGGTCCACGAGCAACGAGATAGCTGCCTGTTCGGTCTGGTCGTAAGCCTCGCGATACTCAGGCGTCCAGAACGTCTCGCGATCCTGCAGCAGTTTGGCGATTCTGTTGGAAAAGTCTGGCGCTTTGCGATCCTGCACCGTCGCAACAAACCGCTTCTGCCAACTGGCCCGGTTATCAAGCCACGCCCGGTTCTGTTCGCCGAGCGATTCCGACCAACTCTGAATGCGTTGCAGCTGTGCGGCGTTGAGTTTACCCATCCACGGACTCAGGCGTTTTTCCATGCGTTCGGCACGGTCGCTGATCTGTTTGGGCACTGGCTCTTTAAGGTATTCATTCTCACGCTTGCGCTGATCCTTGGCGAAGGCGTTCTGCATTTCCAGCACCTGCTTATCGTCCAGTTGGGCGAGCAGTTCGACGGCCGACGGGGTGATCTGTCGTGAAATCTGCCCAATCGCCAGCTTGGCCTCATCGGTGCGTGCCTGCAGTTCATCTGGCGTGACCTGATTGGTTTCAACCATGCGTTGCAGGCGGTCCAGCCATCCCAGATAACCCGGCAACTGAGTGGTGCAGTGCCAGCTCAAATGCTCTTTGAGGCGCTCATCGAACCAGTCTTTTTGCGCTGCGTTCATCTCCAGATAGTCGCTGAGCGACCAGGGAATGATGATGTCGAGATTGCGGTATGCCAGCCCCACGCGGGTACAACCGCCAAGAATGACCACGGCCATCAACAATGATATGAAGGCTTTGAACGGGGTGCGCATAACGACTCCTCAATGGACCTGCCTGTTTGTGTAGAGCGGGTCAGAGAGTAGCAGTTCACTGCATTAGAAGAATGAGCGCACGGCCTTGAGGGTCAGAGTACCTTCGCAGTTGGGATTATGTCCGCTGTAAGCGCTGCAGCCGTCACCGGTCAGGCTTGAGCCGCTGTAGATCAGGTTCATGTCGACACCCAGCCAGGGACGCGACAGATTCAGCGACCAGTCATTGAAACTAGTGACCATGCTGCCATCCGAAATTTGCTGCGGCGCATCGTATTGATGATTGGCGTACTGCATGCGAACGCCCAGTCCCAGCTGTTCGATTCCGCCCAGATCGACGATCAGGGTGCTGTCACGACGCCCTATGTCGTTGCTGAAGGCTGCGCCGATGCGGCTGTCGAGAATGCGCAGGCCAGCATAAAACTCGTGGGTATCGATCTGGCTGGTGTCCGGGTAGCTGTAGCGGATCATGCCCAACTCGTAGCCAAGGGTCTGGTCGAACGGCTTTTTGAATCCCATGTAGGAATCCAGTTCCAGCGTGCTGTCCTCGGTAACGCCAGCATTGGGCGTCCACTGGCCGAAATAGAAGCCACTGTCGTGGGTCAGGTCCAGCCCGCCATGGAATGAACCCGAGCCACTCTGGGTCACCAGGCCTTGCGCCATGCTGCGCGTAGGGGATGTACCCAATTTCAGGCTGAAGTCGCCCAATTCCCGCTCAATCAACTGGGCGGAGGCATGCTGACAAACAAGCAGGGCGCTTACAGAAAGCGCGTAATGGCGAAAATTGAGCATCGTGCTCACTCCTTCATGTTACGGAGGGGGCAGGTTGAAATGGCCAAAGGCCCAGTAGGAACAACAGGGGAGCCGCGATCTAGAGCCTCGCAGCATACCTACGAAAGTCGTAGAGCGAACACCGTTCGTCGATCCACAGAAGAATCAGTTCGAGGCGGTCGCTCGAGCCGAGGGAATAATCAAGCCGCGAATGACCACCAAAGCCTGATCGAACGAAGGGTAGCCACTCTTGGCAACATCCAGTTCAGCGTACTCGGCGCGGTATTCTTCGGACTTCTTCTGATCCGTCATACTGAGCTGTTGGGATAGCAGCGCAATTGCCAGCGGGTGCTTGTGTCTCGCGGCATCCTCCAGCAATTCGATCACCCGGGGCTGGTCTGACTGTTGGCGAATCAACAGCACCGCAAGGTAAAACTCGGCTTCACCCGACGCATCATTCACGCCCGCACGGCGAAGCATGGCTTCGGCCAGTTCGTAATTCTCCCGGTCGGCTTCACTGATCAACAGCTTGGCTTGCAGCATGTCGTTCTGATACAGCAAATGCTCTGCACGACAGTCGCTGCCGGAAGGGTGGCCGCCATCTGGAACCGTGTTGCAATTGTGAGACGCGCAACCTGTCAGGTAAATCAGTGCGCCGAACAGCATCCAGTTCTTCATTCGTGCATTCCGCAAAAGGCTGGCTTCAAGACATCATCCTGCCCGTCGTCGAGCGACTAGGCAATGGGGCCTTGCAGTCAGGATGAAACGGGTGTGTGCAGCGAAGCTTAGCAAGCTCTGGCGCCTTGAGAGCCAAGACGCATAGAGATCGATAACTGGAGCGGGGGGGAATTACTTTTTGCCGAGGGTGATCTGTTTGGACGGGCCGAAAGTCTGGCCGCTGACGCCTTTGGCAATCTGCTGGATTTCGCCACCGGACTTGAGGAAAGCAGCAATCTGGGCGTTGATCGAGTCGCTCGTTTCAACGGCTGGAGCTGGCTTGGCTTTCGAGTTGGATGCTTTTACACGCATGGCTGCCATTAACCTATATAAACTTGATACGGCCAGCAATGGTACACGAATGGCTTGACAATTGCTTGGGAAATATCCCCTTGAACACCGGGTTAAATCAGCCCGGCTCAAGCCTTAAATAATTAATGATATCGAGCTAAGCAGTTGTTTTGATTCATAAGTTATTTTCAAAATTAATTCTCTTCACTTGAAAAGCGCACCGTTAAAACCGCTGCTCATCTGACGAATGGAGCGACTGAGGGGCTCATGGCCATCAGGCAAATATTTGATTTTTCTTGTCTTTTTGAGCGCCCGGTGCAGCGACATTCTGCGCCAGCATCATCGCCTGCAAACTCGGGTAGAATGCCGCCCACGTAATGAGGGTATTTGCACATGGCTTTAATCGGGCGTTACAACAGCTTGCAAGTGGTTAAACACACTAACTTCGGTCTGTATCTGGATGGCGGGGCGGACGGCGAAATTTTGCTGCCCAATCGTTATATTCCCAAAGATATTCCCAGCGAAGATGAAGACTGGCTCAACGTTTTCATTTATCTGGACAGCGAAGACAAGCTGCTGGCTACTACAGAAAAACCCAAGGTTCAGGTCGGTGAGTTCGCCAGCCTGAAGGTGGTTGAAGTCAACAGTATCGGCGTGTTCCTGGACTGGGGCCTGCCCAAGGACTTGCTGCTGCCGTACTCCGAAGAGAAGCGCACGTTGCAGGCCGGTGATTATTGCGTGGTGCATGTCTATCTGGACAAACACACCCGCCGCATCACCGCGACTGCACGTCTGGACCGCTACCTGGACAAGACACCGGCCAGCTACAGTGTCGGCCAGGAAGTCGACCTGTTGGTGGCTGAAGCGACCGATATGGGCTTCAAGGCAATCATCAACAACAAGCACTGGGGCCTGATTCACAAGAATGAAGTCTTCAAGTTCATGCGCGCCGGCAAGCAGGAAAAGGGCTACATCAAGGAAGTCCGTACGGATGGCAACATCAGCCTGAGTCTTCAGCCAGTGGGCGAGCAAGCTGCCAGCAGCCTGAACAGCAAGATCCTCGGCAAGCTCAGGGACAATAACGGCGTATTGCCGGTCAGCGACAAGAGCGATCCGCAAGTGATCAGTAACCTCTTCGGCGTCAGCAAAGGCAACTTCAAAAAAGCCATTGGCGCGTTGTACAAGCAGGGCCAGATCGTGATCCACGCAGACCGCATCGAGCTGGTCTGACGTTCATCGGTTAAAGCAGGGACGATGGATCGTTCCTGCCTGGTCTGGGGTCCAACCCGTCAACGCTCATCGGGGCGCTTCGCGCACTGCGGGCCCACTCAGACAAGGACGCCTTTCATGAAAAGAACCCTTACGGCTTACTTCAGTATCTTGCTGACCTTTTTGATACTGGACGGCATCTGGTTAGGTGTGTTGATGGGGCCGAGTTATCGGGCATGGCTGGGGCCATTGATGCTCGACAAACCGGTGATTGCCCCTGCCGTGGTTTTTTACCTGCTTTACGCCTTTGGCTTGCTCGTCCTGGCGGTTCAGTCAGGGCTGCGTCGCAACAGCATCAGCCATGCGGCTAAACGAAGCGGACTTGTTGGGCTGGTGGCTTACGGCACCTATGACCTGACCAACTGGGCCACGCTGCAAGGCTGGCCTGCGCAGTTGGCGTTGGTGGATCTGGCGTGGGGGACGTTTGCGTCGGCGGTTGCGGGGACGGTGGGCTTTCTGGTTGCCAGGCGGTTTGCTTGATGTCTGGCGCAGAACTGGACTGAAATGCTGCCTGATTGTGGGAGCGGTGCTTGCCCGCGATAAGGCTGGACGCGGTTCGCATTAGAACTGAGGTTTCCTTATCGCGGGCAAGCACCGCTCCCACAGGATTTAGGTCGCCCGCGGACCTCTATCAAGCTAGGGCTGCAGGAAGTCCGCGAAGCTCAGATTCGCACCCAGCGGCCTTACATCCTTCAGGTAGGAATCCTTGTCCGCGCTCAACTCCAGGCTGACGGTGGATTTGCGCTGACCTTTATTGCGAATCACAAGACCCTCCATGTGATCCCGCAGGAATACAGTGGTGACTTTCAGGTGCAGTAACTGATCGCTGCTCGGCGTGTACAGCAGCAGATGCATCCATTCGTACTGACCCACCGCCAGGCGCGGCACGGGCAGGTCGAACCACCAGATGTTCTTGTTGGTGTTCAAGGTTGCGAAGTGGGTGTTGTTGGTACCCAGCACGGCACCGCCCAGTTCCTGGTTTCGGCGTGCGATGGCCTGCTTTTTATCGAATTTCATAATGTTCCTGCGGATCGTTGTCTTCAGCGCGACGAGCGTTGGCCCGGTGCAGCCGGATTGCGTTGCGCATTCTCGTGGGTTGCTGTGCAAACTTAAAGGCAAAGTTTCTCGACTCCCGGATTTACAGGCCAGCAGGCAAGCCGACGAACGGCTACGACGCTGGTGAAAATAGTTGAAACTCCCCGCAAATGAGTCAGGTCAACCATTACGTCGAGGCGATGACCTCTCATTGATTCTGCGGAGTAAGACCTATGAGCAGCACTGGCGATAAAGTTAAAGGCATGGCTAACGAAGCAGTCGGTAACGTCAAGCAAGGCGTGGGTAAGGCGACCGACAACACCAAACTGAAAGCTGAAGGCAAGGCCCAGGAAGTCAAAGGCGAAGCCCAGCAGGCCAAAGGCAAGGCCAAAGACGCAGTGAAAAAAGGCGTCGATAAGGCGTGAGCATGACTTCCCGAGGTGATCTCGGGAGTTGATGTTTGAATAACGGCCATCTTCGGATGGCCGTTATCATTTTCAGCGTCTGGAAATTAAGGTTTTGAAACCTTTTTCAGGCCGTTCAGTCCACTGAATTAAGGTAAAAAGCCCGTATCTGCGAACAGCTTGTGTGAGAGGCGCAGTGCCCATCAATGTGAATGTGTAAGCTGCGTCAGTTATGTAGCGAAGGAGACGCCATGATTTTCCCGGAATTGCGCCAACTGCCACTGGGCAAGGTGATGGTCCGTACGGTTAGCGAATTTCTCGATGACGAGATGTCCACCTACGCGTCAGCGTTGGCCTACCAGATGTTGTTTTCGCTGTTTCCTTTCCTGCTGTTTCTGATTGCCCTGATCGGTTTTCTGCACCTGCCGGATTTCTTTTCCTGGCTGCGCTTGCAGTCAGAGCTCGTCCTGCCGCCTCAGGCACTGGAGCAGGTCAACCCGGTGATCGATCAGTTGCAACAATCCAAAGGCGGGTTGCTCTCGATCGGTATCGTCATCGCGTTGTGGACGGCTTCGGCTGGCGTGCGCTTGATGATGAGTGCGATGAACGCCGCCTACGACGTGGTTGAAGCTCGCCCGGTCTGGAAGCGCATTCCGCTGTCGGTGGCGTACACCATCGGTATCGCCATGATGATGCTGGCGGTGGCCGCGTTGATGGTCACAGGGCCGCAGGTCATGAACTGGATTGCCGCGCAAATCGGCATGGAAGACTTCATCGTCACGCTCTGGACCATCCTGCGTTGGCCGCTGATCGTCATGCTGCTCATGGTGGCCGTGGCATTGATTTATTACGTCATGCCGGATGTCAAACAGGAGTTCCGCTTTATCACCCCAGGCTCTGTGTTGGCGGTTGTGGTGTGGATCCTCGCCTCGTTGGGATTCGGTTATTACGTCAAGACATTTGCTGACTACAACGCCATGTACGGCAGCATCGGGGCAATCATCGTCCTGCTGCTGTATTTCTACATTTCTGCAGCGGTGCTGTTGCTGGGCGCGGAGATGAATGCGGTGGTCGAGCACATGTCTGCTGAAGGCAAGGACAAGGGCGAAAAAGTCGAAGGTGATGGTGCAATTGAGTCGACAGAGAAGCAGCACGTTTCCGGTTTAGGTCGTGATCATTCTCTGCCACTGCCTGCCAAGGCCGGGGAATCCTGAGCCGGACTGTGGCAGCATGACGTTTTTTCCTTACGGAGCCCGGCCCGCATGATCCGCCCCATTTTGAAGATGGGTGATGAGCGTCTCTTGCGCATCGCCCCACCAGTGCCTCAATCGATGTTCGGCAGCGCCGAGCTCAAAGCCCTGATCGCCGACATGTTTGAAACTATGGAAAGCGTCGGCGGTGTCGGTCTGGCGGCTCCGCAGATTGGCGTTGACCTGCAATTGGTGATTTTCGGTTTTGAGCGCAACGAGCGCTACCCGGACGCTGAAGCCGTGCCGCAAACGATCTTGCTCAATCCGGTGATCACACCATTGCATCCGGCCGTTGAAGAGGGCTGGGAAGGGTGTCTGTCCGTGCCGGGCTTGCGTGGCGCGGTCAACCGCTTTCAAAGTATTCGCTACGAAGGCTTTGATCCGGACGGCCAGCCGATCCGGCGCGAAGCCCTCGGCTTTCACGCCCGCGTGGTGCAGCACGAATGCGATCACCTGATTGGCCGCCTTTACCCTTCGCGCATTACCGATTTCAGCAAGTTCGGGTTTATGGATGTGATGTTTCCGGATATGGATCCGAATGCGGATGAGTGAGCCTTTGGTAGGCGCGATCCTCTGAATTGAAATGCCTTCTCCCTGTAGGATCGCACGAGCACCGTGAGGCCGCGATGGCGGTATATCAAGCAGGACGCCATCGCGGCCTCGCGTTGCTCGTGCGCTCCTACAGGTCAATGTCTACCGCACCCAGCGCATGGCTACCAGATCTTTGGTCCGCTGATACTGCGCCAGCTTGTCCGCCAGCATCGGCGGTAAATCTGTTGTGGGCGTAAACCCTGATCGCTCGTAAAACCTCGTCAGGTCCGGATGGCAAAACAGCCAGACCGGCCCGTTCAGCGCCTCCAGCGATTTGGCGATCAAGGTTTTTGCAATCGCCTGCCCTCGCCACTGCGGCGCCACGAACAGTCCAGTCAACCAATGTCCTTCAGCCACCTGATTAAGACTCAGTGCGCCGATGATTTCCGGATGCCGTGCCACCCACATCTGTGCTGCACCGGACGAACGCATTGGCGAGCGATGGGCGCGGTAGAACTTGTCCAGCAGGGGCTGGCAGAGCGTCGAAAGCGGGCAGAATTCAATCTCGGACATGGGGCAGGGCGCACTTCAGAGGGGCGGCGGGAATGGCCGGGTATCATAGCGTCGAATGGGTGTATAACAGAGGTCAGATCCTTGACCCTGGAGCATGCATCATGAGCAAAGGTATGGATTCAAAGAAAGCCGCGAAGAAAAAGCCCGCCAAGACCGCCGACGAAAAACGCGCTGACAAAAAAGCCAAGAAATCCGATACCGGGCTTTTTGGGCATTGACCCGAGCGGCTGAAGATGATCATTTGTTCGGAGCTGAAAAAAAACTGTGGGAGCGGTGCTTGCCCGCGATAAGGCTGGACGCAATTTACTTTGGACCGTGTTGTTCTTATCGCGGGCAAGCACCGCTCCCACAGGAATGCGTTCCACTTAAGCATTTGTGGTGTTTGCGACGCGTCTCCGGTTGCTCATAGGCCATTGTTTATTCGCTTCCTGCGCATGCTCCGCATTTTTCATCTATGGTTGGCTCAACCGTTTTGACCGGATTTACCATGATTCAGGGTTTCGCCGAATTATCGATGTACACCGCACCAGAGCGCGTTGCGCAGGCCAGTGAGGCTTGGCTGGCGCGGATCTTTGAAGTGCTCGGCGCGCAGCGTTTGCACGGCGCGCTCGATCTGCCAGAGCTCTGGCTATCCAATCAGTTACTGCTCGCACAGACCTGCGGTTATCCGTTGATGACACTGTTGCGCGGCAAGGTTCGACTGATCGGGCGGCCTGTCTATGAATTGCCCAACAGCGCCGATGGCCTGCATTGCAGCCTGCTGATGGTGCGGGCTGATGACCCTCGACGCTCGCTCGAGGACTTTTTCGGCAGCCACGGCCTCGTCAACAGTGAAGACTCCAACTCAGGCATGAATCTGTTGCGTCACACCCTTGCACCGCTCCAGCAAAACGGGCGGTTTTTCTCGCAAGTGTCCCTTACCGGTGGCCATCGCCACAGCCTGCGCTGGCTCAAGGAGCGGCGGGGTGATATTGCCGCCATCGACAGCGTGACCTTTGACTATCTGGCCCGTGATGCCAGCGAAGAAGTCAGTGGCTTGCGTATCCTGACGCGCACTGCACATGGCCCATGCCTGCCCTTCATCACGGCGTTGAGCGTTGATGTCGCTCAGGCCGAAGTCATCCGTCACGCCATGAATCAGGCCTTGTCGGACTTGCCGGATGTCGCACAGGCGCTGGCGATCAGTCAGGTATTGGCAGCCCATGAAGATGATTATCAGATATTGCTCGACTATGAACGTCAGGCGGGCGAGCAAGGGCTGCCTTCATTAACTTTTTAAGGTAGGAGCCAACTTGTTGGCGAGAGGGGCCTGACGCGATTCTTCAGATGCGCCGCCTCGCGAACAAGTTCGCTCCTACCCAGGGATTGCGCGTTTTTTGAAGGTAGGAGCCAACTTGTTGGCGAGAGGGTCTGAAGCGATTCTTCAGATGCGCCGCCTCGCGAACAAGTTCGCTCCTACCAAGGGATTGCGCATTTTTTTGAAGGTAGGAGCCAACTTGTTGGCGAGAGGGCCTGACGCGATTCTTCAGATGCGCCGCCTCGCGAACAAGTTCGCTCCTACCCAGGGATTGCGCGTTTTTTGAAGGTAGGAGCGAACTTGTTCGCGAGAGGGTCCTGACGCGAATCTTCCGGCACGTCGCCTGGACATGAGTACAACTTATGGTCGTCTTGAGATGTCGTACCTTTCAACCCTACATATCACTGTATTCCCATTCAGGCCGGGCCCGGCCATTCAGAGGTGACCATGACATCAATCAGAACCCTGCTCGGCTGTTCGCTCCTGGCCCTTGGCCTGTTGGGTCAGCCTGCAGTGGCGGCGGAAAAGACCGCACCGATCAACTTCGGCGACATCACGTGGGAAAGCGGCAGCCTGATCACAGAGATCCTGCGCACCATCGTCGAGAAAGGTTATGGCTACCCCACTGACACGTTGCCGGGTAGCACGGTGAGCCTGGAAGCCGCCCTGGCGAAAAACGATATTCAGGTCATCGGCGAGGAATGGGCCGGGCGCAGTCCTGCCTGGGTCAAGGCAGAAGCTGAAGGCAAGGTGCACGGTCTTGGCAACATCGTCAAAGGCGCGACCGAAGGGTGGTGGGTGCCGGAGTTCGTGATCAAGGGCGATCCGGCCAAAGGCATCAAGCCGCTGGCCCCGGACCTCAAGTCGGTGGCTGACTTGCCACGCTATAAAGACGTCTTCAAAGACCCGGAGTCGCCGGACAAGGGCCGTTTTCTCAACAGTCCCACTGGTTGGACGTCAGAAATCGTCAACACCCAGAAGCTCAAGGCTTATGGCCTGAACGACAGCTTCGTGAACTTCCGGACCGGTTCGGGCGCGGCGCTGGATGCCGAGGTCAGCTCTTCGATTCATCGCGGCAAGCCTGTCCTGTTTTACTACTGGTCGCCGACTCCGCTGCTGGGCCGCTTCAAGCTGATCAAGCTGGAAGAGCCGCCGTTCGACGCCGAAGCCTGGAAAACCCTGGCCGACGCCAACAACCCGAGTCCACGAGGCACGCGTTCACTGGAGCCGCGCCTGAGCATTGGCGTCTCGGACGCATTCCACAAACAGTATCCTGACCTTGTCGCGTTCTTCGAAAAAGTCGACCTGCCGATTGATCTGCTCAACCAGACCCTGGGACAGATGAGCGAAAAACGTCAGCAGCCCAAAGAGGTTGCCCAGTTGTTCCTCAAGCAGCATCCTGAAGTCTGGAAGTCCTGGGTGCCCGCTGAAGTGGCCGGAAAGGTCAGCAACGGCTTGTGAACATCTGCGCTCCAGGCAGAATCCGGAAAGGCTGATGGTTGAGCCATGAAGACTGATGTTGTTCTACAGACGGAGCGCATGACTCTGCGCCAGCTAAGCAGCGCAGATGTGCTGCCAATGGCGCAGATCCTCAGTGATCCTGAGGTTATGCGTTATTCGGTGCGGGGTATTCTCAGCGAGAGCGCAACGGCTGAATTCGTTGACTGGTCTTCGCAATCCTATGCGCTTCACGGTTTTGGGCCGTGGGCGGTGGTCGAAACAGCCAGCGGTGTGCTGATGGGATTTTGTGCGCTGAATCAGGAGACCGTCGACGGCGCGGAAGAAGTGGAGATTGGCTATCGCCTGGCACCGCAGTTCTGGGGGCGAGGCCTGGCCACTGAAATAGTCCGTGCGACCCTGACCTACGGCTTCGAACGCTTGGAGCTGCCCTCGATCATTGCCATCGTACAGCCCGCCAACGTTGCTTCCGTGCGCGTGATTCAGAAGGTGGGTTTCAACGCATTTGTTTACAGCCAGTACCACCGGTTGGGCGTCAAAATCTATCGCTTGAACCGGGAGGAATGGTTGACGGAGGAGGCTTCATGACCCTGCACAAGTCGGTTGCCGGCAACCTGTTTTTTGTCTTGCTTCTTGGCCTTTGGACAAGTGTTGAACAGAGTGCCCAGGCTTCGGAGGTGGAAGACAGCGCGTTGTCGTATGTCGAAGACCGACACTTGGGCGAAAGCCTTGGCTGGCTGGGCTATCAGGTCGCTTCGCGTACTGCTACGTTCGGCAGCATCGTCGAATCGGTTGGCAAAACGCAGGCGCAAGAGCTGGTCAAGGATGAGTTGCAGCGGTTGCAGCCGCAGTTCCAGTCGCAATGGGATCGCAACATGGCTGCCGCCTATGCGCAGTCCTTCAGCGCTGATGAATTGCGCGCACTCAACCGCGGCGACAACGAACCACAGCTGGCCAATAAACTCCGGGCCAAACAGAATGACGTCGGTACCGACATGAAGGCGCGCTCGGCCGACCTGCTCAAGGAGTTTGTTTCGCAAGCGCTGAATAGCGCTATGGCAAGGCTGCCACAATGATGCACATTACTTTTTTTCAGACTCAGGCAACGAGGTAGAACCATGGACCCATTCATGCAGGCCGCAATCGACGAAGCTCAACTGGGGCTGGCCGAGGGCGGTATTCCCATCGGTTCGGTTATCGTTCATGACGGTCAGATCATTGGCCGCGGTCATAATCGTCGTGTTCAGGAAGGCAGCGCCATCAAGCACGGGGAAATGGACGCGCTGGAAAATGCCGGTCGCCAGCCTGCCAGGGTGTATCGCGACGCCGTGCTCTACACGACACTGTCACCTTGCTCGATGTGCAGCGGGGCGATTCTGCTGTACGGCATCCGGAAAGTTATCGTCGGTGAAAACCAGACGTTCATGGGCGAAGAAGAACTGCTGCGCTCGCGTGGAGTGAATGTCGAGGTGATCGACAACCACACCTGCGTCGACATGATGAAAGGCTTCATCGCCAGCAAGCCTGAACTGTGGAATGAGGATATTGGGGAGTAGGGCGCTGCTGCCCCTCACCAACAAGATGCAATCACCTGATTTGGAATGCTTTTCTGTAGGAGCTTACGAGCACCGCGAGGCAGCGATGCGGTCTGTCTGATATACCGCCATCGCGGCCTCGCGGTGCTCGTGCGCTCCTACAAGTCCAATCTTTACTGCGAGACAGCGTTGCGTCGTCGACGGGGCGGGACGTCCGACAGGGGGGCTTTTACTCGTCGGCCACCTTCGCCACCCCAAACAGCGAAACCTGCAGTTCTCCATTGTGCTCTTCCAGCCTTACGGGTGCCGTTCCGCCCGGCATGTTGACCCGAACCAATCCTGATTCCACCAAACCGGCATGCCAGGCAGCGCTGGCCACGGCGCTGGCGCTGGTGCCCGAGGAGGCTGTGGGGCCTTCGCCGCGTTCGAAGACCCGGGCCATGACTTGATTGGCGGACTGCACCCACGCCCATTGCAAGTTCACGCCGGCCGGGCAAGGCTCGCCGGTGCCGAGTTCACCTTTGGCAAAGGCGATGCGCGTCAACGCTGCGTTCAATGCTGATTCATGCAGCGCATCGAACGACGGCAAGTCTGCTTGATCATTCACCAGCGTGACGCAATGCGGATTGCCAATGCGCACGAAAACGCTGTGATCCCACTGGGCGTTAATCTGCGCCAAAGGCTTTACCCGACTGACCGTGCGATGGTTGAGCTGCACGGGCTCCAGACTGTCGCCAGGCGCGCCAACCGTCTGCGGCCCGAAAGCCGGATTTCCAAGTGCCAGCCAGAAACCATGCTCGCCATTCACCGAAGCCGGCTCTACCTGAGTGCTGACCGGCGTGGCTGTGCCGTGGTTATCGTGATGAACCCTCAGTTCAAAGCCTTGCGAACCGGCATAAGCAGTGTCGGTCAGGAACCGGGCGAAGATGGTCATGCCGTTGCCGCTGCGTTCGGCCAGCGTGCCGTCAGTGTTGATGATCAACAGGTCAAATGGCGCTGCCTGCTGAAAAGGACCGAGCAATAACCCATCCGAACGATGCGCCTTTGCGCCAGGCGGGCGGGTGCCTTCTGGCCAGTTGCATAAGGCATGCACTGCTGCGGTGGCCCACTGGTCTCGATTCAACGCTGCATCGGCCGCGTTTTCAGCAATCGCGATGCCCCGTTCGCGCAAGGTTTGAGGCGTGCAGACGATATAGATATTGCCGCGTGCGTCGTAAATCTGACTCATGAGCGGTTCACAGTTTGTTTAAAAACAACCATTGAGAAGCAGCGCCGAGTACCGAAGCAAGCTTTTTGATGAAACAGATGCTTTTGTATGAGTGGTTCCTGTCTGGAACGATGCTAATCTCGTTGAATTCATTAGTGGCAATCTGATCACTTTTAGGGTCAGCGTTGGAGGAATACGGATGTCGGTGCAGTTACGCAATAACGTCAGGGTCACGGGGGAGGGGCCTGCAACCCTCGTTTTTTCCCATGGCTTCGGTTGCGACCAGAACATGTGGCGGTTCATGGCGCCGTATTTCGCCGAGCGTTTCAAGGTGGTGGTGTACGACCTGGTTGGCAACGGCCAGTCGGATCTGTCTGCCTACTACAAACGCAAGTACGACTCCCTGGATGGCTACGCCAGCGATTTGCTCGAAGTCGTCAAGGAATTTGCCGGGCCAGGCCCGGTGATCCATGTCGGCCATTCGGTCGGCTCGATGATTGGCGCGGTCGCAGACCTGCGCGACCCCGGCCACTTCGCGGCTCACGTCATGGTCGGCCCGTCGCCGTGCTACATCAACGACGGTGACTATGTGGGCGGTTTCACCCGGCAAGACATCGTTACCCTGCTCAGCACACTGGCGGCCAACTATTTCGGATGGGCCAGCACCATGGCACCAGCCATCATGGGGGCTCCATCGCAACCTGAGCTGAGCGAGGAATTGACCCAGAGTTTCTGTCGCACCAACCCGGAAGTTTCCCAGCAGTTCGCCCGCGTCACGTTCACGGCGGATAACCGCAAGGATGTGGCGCAGTTGCCCACCAAAACCCTGGTATTGCAGTGCAATCAGGATTTTATCGCGCCACTCGATGTGGGGGATTATCTGCAGCGGGTGATGCCTGACTGCACGCTGAGGGTCATCGATAACATTGGCCATTGCCCGCACATGAGTAATCCTGATGCGTGTATTGCCGCGATGGATGAGTTCTTCGGCGCGTCTGGAGTGGTGCCTCTTGTCGGTTGACGTCGAGTTGAGCGCTGACAGCGATCTGCTGTTCGAGGGCGCCGCCTGTGGTCTGCTGCTGACTCGCGAGGACGGCACGATCCTGCGAGCCAATAAGACGTTCTGCCTGTGGATTGGCACCGAGTCGGCGAGTCTGACCGGGACCCGTTTCCAGGATCTGATGAGCGTGGGGGACAGGATTTTCCAGCAGACCCATTGGGGGCCCTTGCTGGTCATGCGGGGCTCCGTGTCGGAGATCAAACTCGATCTGGTGGGGCCTGATGGTCAGGCCATGACCATGATGCTCAACGCCATACGTCGGGAAACGCCTGAGGGCGTGGTGCATCATCTGTCCCTGATGAGCGGCGAGGAGCGCAATAAATATCAGCGCGAACTGGCCGAGACTCGTCAGGCGGCTGAAGAAATGCTGTTGCAGCAACTGGCCTCACAAAAGGAACTGTCCTCGGTGCAGAA
Source organism: Pseudomonas sp. Irchel 3A5 (assembly GCF_900187575.1). NCBI lineage: Bacteria > Pseudomonadati > Pseudomonadota > Gammaproteobacteria > Pseudomonadales > Pseudomonadaceae > Pseudomonas > Pseudomonas sp. Irchel 3A5. The sequence continues at coordinate 39,654 of NZ_FYDU01000025.1, forward strand.
CCGGCTACGGCTGGCCCAGACCGAAGCGGACATTCGAGCCACGTTCGCCGAACAGATGGTGGCCATCGTCAGTCACGACCTGCGCAATCCGTTGGCCGCGATCAAGATGGCGGCCGGGCTGATCGGGCTGGAACCGCTCAGCGAGAAACAACAGCGCAGCCTCGGGCTGGTGAATCAATCGGTAGGGCGTGCGCAGCGTTTGATTGTCGACCTGCTGGACTTTACTCAGGCGCGGGTGGGTAGCGGTATTTCCGTGCTGCCCCAACCGGTGCAACTGCATGAAGTGATTGCTGCGAGCGTGGCGGAACAGCGGCTGTTATTTCCCCGCCGCGTGCTGATCCATGAGTGTATCGGCGAGGGCCTGTGTACGGCTGACGCCGACCGGCTGTTCGAGCTGGTGGATAATCTGGTGAGCAACGCCGTGGCTTATGGCTCGGCGACTGGGGTCATCACGATCACGTCGGCATTCGACCCTCAGTGGATCCGGATCGCGGTGCATAACGTCGGTCCGCCGATACCGCCGGAGCGGCTTGAGGGCCTTTTCGAACCGATGCCCCACGGCGTGGCCGATGATGATCCGAGTCGCAGTATCGGCCTTGGCCTGTTTATCGTCCGCGAAATCGCCCGCGCCCATTGGGGCGACGTCAGCGTTACCTCCAACGCCGAGGAGGGCACGACCTTCACCATCAACCTGGCGCGGCCGGTGAGTTGATACGGTGCTTGGCAGTCTCTGACAGTGCTCTGTATCGCGGTAAAAATGGGATCTGTAGGAGCTCACGAGCAACGCGAGGCAGCGATAGCGGTTTGTCTGACACTCCGCCATCGCTGGCCTCGTAACCTCGGTGAGCTCCTACAAAAGCGCATTTCCACTCAGTAAGTTATGGTTTTGATAGCCCCTTGCTCGTCCCTCGTGGGTGCCAATCAAACCCACACCGTCATCCACGTCGACACCAGCAGCAACAGCGCCATGCTTCGGTTGAAGCGTTGCATGCCTTCTGGCGACCGGCAAAACCGTGCAGCGCTGACGCCCAGCCAGGCCCACGCCGTCATGCAGGGGATCGCGATCAGGAAGAACATCAGCGACAGGTAAACCACGCGCATACCTCTGTCGGCTTCGGTCCCGGCGAAAACGCTGACCACCGCCAAGGCCATCATCCACGTCTTTGGGTTGACCAGTTGCAGGCTGGCGGCACCGAGCAGACCCAGTCGGGCGCCCTTACTGTCTGTGGCATTTTTATTGTTCATGGCGTTCGGATCGATAGCTGCGGCCGGGGCTTTGAAAATCTGCCAGGCCATCCAGCTCAGCCAGGCAATACCCACCCACGACATTGCAGTCTGAATATCCTGATGCCGGGCCAACACATCGCCAATGCCGGTGCCGACCAGCAAAACCAGCGCCGCCGCGCCGCCACAGGCACCTAGCACGATAGGCGCGACGACAGCCCAGCCGTGCCGCGAGCTATGGGTCATGACCAGAATATTGGTCGGGCCGGGGGTGATGGATGACACGAAGGCAAACAGTACGAAGGGCAAAAACGTGTCCATGGAGCGCTCACTGGTGATTGATCGTCAGTCGATCATCGCCATTGGCGGTTCCTCAGTCTGGAAGGTTTGAGCAACGTTTGCGGTAATCGGCCGGGGTCATTCGGTAAGCACGCTGAAACCAGCGCCCCAGATGGCTTTGGTCGGCAAAACCCAGCGCGGCCGCGACTTGAGCAGGAGATTGGCCGCCTGCCAGCAGCCGTCTTGCCTTGGCCAGTCGCAGCTGAATCAGGTAGGCGTGCGGGGCGATGCCGAAGGCCGCCTTGAACGCTCGGGTCAGCCGGAACCGATCAACCCCTGTCACGCGCGCCAGATCATCCAGACCGATATCGTGGCTGGCGTGGCTGTGGAGAAAGTCGCGGGCTATCTGCGCCACCCGTGGCAAACGCGGGTCGGGCGAGACCTGAGTACGCCAGCGCAGATGGCGAGTCAGGTTCGACAGCAGGTCATCCAGCGCAGTCTGGCGCACGATGCGCAGCTCGGCACCGTGCAGCGTCTGGAATGCCGTGGCGGTGGCAGTGGCCAGACGCGTGTCATCGGCCTGCGTGTCTGCGAAACTGATCTGACAGTCAGCCGGCGTCTGTTCGAACAGCGAACGCAATTCCCGGTCCAGCCACATCGGGTCCACATACAGGGTGAGGTAGGTGAAGCCTTCTGGGGCTGGCGCGTCCCCGTCGTGGATTTCGCCGGGCTCAAGCAGGAAGATCCGCCCGGGTGTGCTGACATAGCGTTTTCGTCTGCAATGGAATTGCTGCACGCCCTGTTCGGTGATGCCCACCAGATAGCTGTCATGCCAATGCGGATCGTAGGCATGACCCTCAAAATGCGCGCGAATCGTCTCGATGCCGGACTCGCTGTCCTGCTTCAGATCGATCCAGTTGCTGTTGGTCATGGCAAGGTCCTGTTAGCGCGGTGTTACGGGGCAGTGCAGTTGATCAATTGTCATTCTGAAAGATTTTCGCCAGATGATGCGCTGATGTCTGGAAGATTTGTGCAAGTCAGGCTTATTGTTGTTGTCAGGCACAGTTCCCGACTCTCTGTTTTACGGTCATGGCATCGGGCCGCTACAATGCCGCCGATTTTCTCACTTTCACGTTGATGACAGGAACGCCATGAGGCAGACCATTGCCGAAGATGTCGCATTAATCAGCCGAATCAGTGCGGTTCCCGCCATGCTTCAGGTGATCAGCGAAACCACAGGCATGGGGTTCGCTGCCGTTGCGCGCGTGACCGATACTTCATGGACCGCCTGCGCGGTGCTCGACAAGCTGAATTTCGGCCTCAAGCCCGGTGGCGAGTTAGAGCTGACCACCACTATATGCCACGAAATTCAGTCCTCCCATCTGCATGAGCCGGTGATCATTGATCACGTCAGTGAAGATGATCACTATCGTTCGCACCATACGCCCCGGATTTATCAGTTCGAAAGCTATATTGCCGTACCGGTATTCCTGTCCGACGGATCGTTTTTCGGCACCATCTGTGCGCTGGACCCCAAACCTGCCCAGCTAAAGTCCACAGCCATCGAGGCATTGATGACCTCGTTCGCACGGTTGTTGGCGATTCAGATCGAGGCCGAGGAAAATCTGGAACAGGTCAGGGCCGATCTGCGAGCCGAACGCGAAGTGGCAGAGTGGCGTGAGCAGTTCATTGCCGTGCTGGGCCATGACCTGCGCAATCCGTTGTTTGCGATTACTGCCAGCGCCGAGCTGCTGTTACGGCGGTCTCTGGATGAAAAGTCCGAAAGAATCGCGGGTCACATCCTCACCTCTGGACGGCGCGCCTCACAGTTGGTGGACGACGTGCTGGATTTTGCCCGGGGCCGGTTGGGGCATGGTATTCCGCTGAGCCTGCATGAGTGCGGGGATCTGGGCGCAGCGCTCAGCCATGTGGTTTCCGAAGTCCAGCGTGTGCATCCGGCACGCTCTATTCGATCCTCTATTGGCGTCCTCGACAGCATTCGTTGTGACCGCGAGCGGCTGGCGCAACTGCTGTCCAATCTGGTCGCCAACGCAATTTCCCACGGTGACAATGACGGGGTTGTGGAGGTAGCCGCCCGGGTTGAAGCGGGGCACTTCCTGATGGCAGTCACTAACCAGGGCGTGCCGATCCCCGAAGACGTTTTGCCCCATCTCTTCCAGCCTTATTCGCGGCCCGGAGCTGAAGAACCTCAGGCCGGGCTTGGTCTTGGCCTTTACATTTCCAGCCAGATCGCGCTGGCCCATGGCGGCATGCTGACGGTGCATTCCAGCCATGAAGACGGCACGACATTCACCTTCCGCATGCCGTTGAGCTGACTCACGGCAGCAGTTCGAAACGACTGCTGGCCAGGCATTCGCCGTTGATCAGAACGTCCAGTTCATGCACTCCCGGGTAATGCACCCGGGTGGTGAAATTACGCACCTGAAGTCTGCGCGCCACGGTCACTGACTCGCCGGGCCCGAGCTCAAGCGTCTTGAGCTTGAAGACCTTGGCAGAGGTACCGCCAGACTTCTTCACGTAATGAATCGCGTAATCGATGATCAGCCGTTGGCTTTGTTCGGCGGTCGACGTCACTTGGAACGACAGGCTCAGGTCGTCACCCAGACGAATCGTGCCGGGAGTAACGCTGATCAGCTCGACACGCACCTGAGGCTTGTGTCCGGCACCCATGATCGTCAGCGCGCGGCGATCACCTTTTTTGATCAGCGAGCGCAGTGCGTGGCGGGCGATCCAGGCGGTATGCGGGTTTTCCAGCGACCAGCCTTCGATTTGCGCGAGTACCCAGTCGGGGTTGTCCTTGGTGATGTCATTCAGGTGATTGGCCACCGACTTGCGCACATACAGGCTGCTGTCAGCCTTGAGGTTGTCGAGGATCGGCAGCACTGGCGTCGGGTCGACCATCAGCGTCTCAAGACGGAATGACCACGGCAGCCGCGGCCGACTGCCTTCGCTGGCCAGTCTGCGTACGTGTTCATTTTCGTCCAGTGCCCAGCCTTGCATGACCAGCAGCGCACGCTGGAAATCCAGACGCAGGAAGTGCCGCACCGCAAACTCCGATGAGCCAAAGGTCGTGAAGAACTTCAACGCCTGCATCGAGCGCTCGAAGTCGTGCTGACCATAGAGCGCCACGTATTCCGGCAGGATCAGGCTGACAAAGCTGCTGTTCAGACGCGGCGCGAGTTCGTAAAGAATTCCCAGTGCCTCGGGGTAATCCGCAGGCAAACCAGCATGCAGCCCGCGACTGACACGGTTGAGCCGTTGCATCAGCGATTGGCTGTCCAGGTCATGGGCCACATGCGCCAGAAACGCTTCGGTGTCGAAAGCGGGGTAAATCGCCGTGGTCTGTTCGGCAATGTGCTGCAGCCGCGCTCGATTGAAAATCTCCTTCAAAGCCGGCGCGGCCTGGGGGGTGTCGGTCATGGGGATAGCGTTCTCTTGAAGGGACAGATTATCGGTCGCGATCTGCAGTGAATGTACTGGCCCCCTCCCGGCTAAAGCCAGCCCTACAGATCACATGCATCCCTAAGACTGGCTTTAGCCGGGAGAGGGCCGTCACGTCCGCTGCCTCTATAGCAGCATGAATACGAGGCTCGCTGCACATCCTTGTTACAAACTCAAACCCGCGCGGGTTGCTCATCCACCCTGTTGGAGGCGAACCTAGTCGTGCAATCGCCATCAAACACCCGGATCGTTACCGTTTCCAACAGAAGGTAAATGATGAACAGTTTTGCGCGACGCATTGTATTCCTCACCTTGGGCGGCCTGATGACAGCAGGTTTGACCAGTCTTGCCCAGGCCCAGACCCTGCCCAACAGCACGCTCAATAACGGCAATTCGAATAACAGCCCTATTCACCGCGCCAATCCCAATAGCCGACAGGGCACCGTCCCGGCAACACCGCCCGTACGCGGCCCGAGTACGGCACCCAATCCGCGGCCGCCTACTCTGGAAAACGGCGGTATAGGCAACGGTTACCCGACCCGACAACAAGCGCCTCGCCCGGCAGACAACAACACCGGGCAAAACCGTAAAAGCACTGATTGAGACCCGCGTCCCCCTCACTTTGGGGGCTTTTTCATGACATAAGGAATCGTCCATGCATTGCAAAACCCTGATCGCAACGTTGTGTGCCAGCGCATTGCTGAGTCTGCCGCTGAGCGCGGCTGCAGGTCCGGTTCAGGACTTCAAAACCGAACAAGGCACCCTCAGTGTCGAAGAAGTAGTCAAAGGGCTCGCCCATCCATGGGCTGTGGCTTTCCTGCCGGACAACAAGGGCATGCTGGTCACTGAAAAACCGGGCAACCTTCGGGTCGTGTCCCCTGACGGCACCTTGTCCCAACCGTTGTCCGGCGTTCCGAAAGTCTGGGCAAACGGGCAGGGCGGTTTACTGGACGTAGTGCTGTCCCCGGATTTCGCCAAGGATCGTATGGTTTACCTGACTTTTTCCGAGGGCAGTGAGGACGGCAAAACAGCCGGAACTGCGGCAGGGCGCGGGCGTCTTTCCACGGACCTGACCCGGCTGGAAGATTTCAACGTGATTTTCCGTCAACAGCCGAAGCTGTCAGTGGGCAATCACTTCGGTGCGCGGATTGTCTTTGATCGGGATGGCTATCTGTTTATCGCCTTGGGCGAGAACAACAACCGGCCCACCGCTCAGGACCTGGACAAACTTCAGGGCAAAATCGTGCGCCTGTTTGCCGATGGCAAAGTCCCGGATGACAACCCGTTTGTGGGTCAGAAAAACGTGCGTCCGGAAATCTGGTCGTACGGGCATCGTAACCAGCAGGGGGCGGCACTCAACCCATGGACCGGCACTTTGTGGACCAACGAACACGGGCCTAAAGGTGGCGATGAGGTAAATATCATCGAGCGTGCCCAGAACTACGGCTGGCCGCTGGCAACTCACGGTATCAACTATTCGGGAGAGGCGATTCCGGAAGCCAAAGGCAAATTCGTCGAAGGCACCGTCAAACCTTTCCACGTCTGGGAAAAGTCCCCCGGCATCAGCGGCATGGCGTTTTACGACGCGTCACGCTTCAAGGCGTGGGATCACAACCTGTTCATTGGCGGGCTGGCATCGGAAGATTTGATTCGGCTGGAGTTTGAAGATGGCAAGATCGTCCACGAAGAACGTCTGCTGAGCGAACTGAAGAAACGCATTCGTGATGTGCGTCAGGGACCGGATGGGTATATCTATGTACTCACCGATGAAGATAACGGGCAGTTGTTGAAAGTAGGTTTGAAACAATAACTTCTGTTAACCCCACATAACGGTAGGACCGGATTTATCCGGGAGGGCATTCTTCAAGGCAATAAATCAAGTTGCCTGAAGAAATGACTCCCGGCTAAAGCCGGTCCTACCAGTGCAGAATGTATTAGTTATCCTGCTTGTCCTTCACGATCGCACCCGTCTTGGCGTTCACGTCCACATCCCATTCCACGCCTTTGGCATCGCGTAGTTCAACTTGATAGATGTAGTTGCCTTGCGCGTCCTTATCCAGCTCGGTGTCATGGATGGTGAAGCCTGGGTGCTTGTCCTGCGCCAGTTTGTTCAGCTTTTCGAAGTCCATGATCGCACCGGACTTGAGCAGGCCCGGGATTTCGTCAGGACGTACGTCAGCTTGTGCAGCACCGGCAGCGGCAGTAAGGGCAACAGCAGCAAACAAGGCATTCAACGTTTTCATGGGTATTCCTTTTGATTGATCTGATGTTATTGATCTGGAGGCAACTGATTCGTTCCGTTGCCTGTTGAAGCCAGATTATCCATCGATACTTAATTCATGCTTAATCCTTCATGGGAAAACGTTGCGAGACACTAAAGTCTTTTGCACCACCCCTCTCGATTAACCGGATTGAAATGCTGTCCTCATAGGAGTGCCATGTTTGTTCGCCAACTGATATGCGACGTGGGACCGGCTTTAGCCGGGAAGGGGGCATCAGAATGCTCACAGTTGTAGTGTCCGAAATGACGCCTTCCCGGCTAAAGCCGGTCCCACGTCTCGTCTGCAACAGTTGCAATCCGGCTGACATGCTAGCGATCACTTACCGGACCCCCTAGCCATTACCCCCCATTTTGCTATTCTTCGCGCCCTGCGACGCTGTGTCGCGTCTTTACTCTTCCGTTTCCGGGGTCCTTATGACGGCCATTGTTCGACCACGTCCTCAGCCGCTGTCCCGGGCTGACTATAAAACCCTGGGCCTTGCGGCGTTGGGCGGGGCGCTGGAAATCTATGACTTCATCATTTTCGTGTTCTTCGCGCTGACGCTGAGCCAGCTGTTTTTTCCGCCGGAAATGCCCGAGTGGCTGCGTCTGCTGCAAAGCTTCGGGATTTTCGTGACCGGGTATCTGGCGCGCCCGCTTGGCGGGATTCTCATGGCGCACTTCGCCGATCGACTGGGGCGCAAGCGGGTATTCAGCCTGAGCATCCTGATGATGGCGCTGCCATGCCTGTTGATTGGTGTGATGCCGACCTACGCTGAAATCGGTTATTGGGCGCCGCTGATCCTGCTGGCATTGCGCATCCTGCAAGGCGCCGCGGTGGGGGGCGAAGTTCCGAGCGCCTGGGTGTTCGTCGCAGAGCATGCACCGAAAGGTCATCGCGGTTATGCCCTGGGCGTGCTGCAGGCTGGTCTGACCTTTGGATACCTGCTGGGCGCGCTGGTCGCCACCTGGCTGGCGAAGGTCTTCACCCCGGCGGAAATCCTCGATTACGCGTGGCGCATACCTTTCCTGCTGGGAGGCGCATTCGGCGTTCTGGGTGTCTGGTTGCGCCGTTGGTTGAGCGAAACGCCGGTGTTCATGGCCATGCATGCCCAACGTGAAGCCGCTACGGAATTTCCCCTGACCGCCGTACTGCGCAAGCATCGCGAATCCTTGTTGCCCGCTGCGTTGCTCACCTGTGTGCTGACCTCCGCCGTGGTCGTGCTGGTGGTCATCACCCCGACAGTCATGCAAAAGCGCTTTGGCATGAGCGCCAGCGATACATTTGCCCTGAGTAGCGTGGGCATCGTGTTTCTGAATATCGGCTGCGTGCTGGCCGGCATGCTGGTGGATCGCATTGGCGCATGGCGTGCAGTGATTATCTACAGCTTGCTGCTGCCGTTAGGCATTGGGCTGCTCTACTCAAGTCTGATCGTTCAATGGCTTGTGCCGGGCATCGCATATGCGCTGGCGGGGCTGGCCTGCGGCATCGTCGGTGTGGTGCCTTCCGTGATGGTCGGCCTGTTTCCAGCCGACATTCGCGTGTCGGGCATCTCATTCACCTACAACATTGCCTACGCGCTATGGGCCAGTACCACGCCGTTGCTGCTGATCGCTCTGATGCCATGGAGCCCGTGGGTGTGTGTTGGTTACGTCGCGATCATGGGCGCTGTTGGCCTTGGGACAGCTGCAATATTCGGTTGGCGTCGCGGGATGAAGGTCGACGCGATGCTGGCCAGCAACTGAATGGACGCGCCCTGACACAGCGCTTTCGCACGGCAAAACATAGAAAACCCGTAGGAGTGCACGAGCACCGCGAGGCCGCGATGGCGGTGTATCAGACAGGACGCATCGCTGCCTCGCGATGCTCGTGAGCTCCTTATCTGTTAGCAATCTGTCAGATTAGGTGCCGAGAGTCGACGTGGACGATCGCTCGCTCCTCGATTTAGCCGATCGTTCTGTAGCAAGGTCTCCACGTCGATATCTCCTCACACACGCCC
>NZ_FYDU01000024.1:0-55632 GCF_900187575.1 Pseudomonas sp. Irchel 3A5
AGCTTCAGCAGCGTTGAAGAGTTGCAGGCCGAGATGGATGATTACATCAGTTACTACAACCACGACCGCATCAAAATGAGGCTAGGCGGACTGAGCCCTGTGGCGTACAGGACCCAGTCGCGAGCTGCTTAACAAGACCGTCTAACTTTTGGGGGTCAGTTCATCAATCTCCCACAAAGACCGCATCCCTGTAGGAGCCGAGCTTGCTCGCGATGAACGATTACGCGCTCTGACTCATACACTGCAGCGCCTGAATCGCGGGCAAGCACCGCTCCCACAGGGGGATCTCGGTACTTGTGCAGTGTCGTGGGACCGGCTTCAGCCGGGAAGAGGCCGCAACAGTCACTGAAAATGTGTCGTCAGAGATATCGCTTTCCCGGCTAAAGCCGGTCCCACGTGAATCTCCCACAGAGACCGCATCCCTGTAGGAGCCGAGCTGCTCCGATGAACGATTACGCGCTCTGACTCATACACCGCAGCGCCTGAATCGCGGGCAAGCACCGCTCCCACAGGGGTGATCTCAGTACTTGTGCAATGTCGTGGGACCGGCTTCAGCCGGGAAGATGCTGGTACATTCGTTAGAGCTATATCGTCTGTCTTCCCGGCTGAAGCCAGTCCCTCGACGACTTTTCGTGGCCAGGTATGAAGCACGCAGATGCATCTGGATAATCAGCGGTCTACTTCAGCACGGTGAGCAGCGGCGAATACTGCTTCACCTCTCCGCCAACCGGCTTAGCCAGAGCCTGCAACGCCCGTTGCGTATCGCGCAGATCATAAAGCCCGGTCACTCGCTTCTGCCCCAGGGCATCATCACTGATGACGATCCAGCCATGCTGATAGTTGCGCAACTGCTCGACGACTTCCTGCACGGTAGCGTTTTCGAAAAACTGCTGGCCGCTGACCCAGGTGGCCACTTCGTCGGGAGCGATCGCGGATTGCTGGACGCTACCCTGATTTGCAACGAGCCAAAGCCGTTGGCCCGCAGAAAGACGGTAAGGCGTACCGCTGGCGTTGACCCCGACGGCGCCTTCGCGCACTTCGACCTTTATACCGGACTCACTGCGCGCAACATCGAACGACGTCCCGAGCACCCGAATAACCACTTGGTTGGCGTCGACCTGAAAAGGGCGGCGGGCGTCATGCACCACGTCGAACAGCGCTTCGCCACGCAGCAAGGTGATCTGCCGGGTTTTGCCGCTGTAGTCCACATCCACGGCGCTACGCGCAGCGAGCGTCATCTGGCTACCGTCTGCCAACTGCACGACGCGCGTTTCGCCGGTGCCGGTGTGATAGTCAGCCTGCCAGTCAGGGTTGTTCAGCCATGCGGCGCCCAACGCAATGACACAGACACAGGCGGCCGCGAGCATCGACCACTTGCGGCGCGAAGGGTTGAGTGGTGCGACTTCGGCGGGGGTTGGCCAGTGGACGGTGGTGGAGGGCTGCTCAATGGCTGACCAGGCGCGATTGACCTGGGCCCAAGCGCTGAGGTGTTCCGGGTTGGCGTGCAACCAGTGATCGAATTCTTCGAAGCGCGCAGGTTCAGCCTGAAGAACCAGTAACCAGTCACTGGCCTGTTCCAGGCTGGCCCTGGAAGGCGTCAACTCATGCACGTGGGCGCTCCTTGCGTTGAACGGCCTGAGCAGGCTGCTCAACCTCGATACTGGAGGCCAACTGAACCACGGCGTCACGCACCAGACGGTGGGTCATGGACAGCGAAATGTTCAGGTGGCTGGCGATTTGCTGCAGAGTATAACCACCGAGACGGTGCATCTCGACGGCAATCCGCGTTTGTTCAGGTAAGTCGGCAAAGGTCGCGGCTACACGGCTGACGTCAGCTTGCTGAAGAAACTGCTGTTCGGGGGATTGCAACTGACCGGGCTGCATCCATTGCGGCGGACTTTGCTGCTGACGATTTTCGCTGTTCTGGCGGCGCATGGCATCGAGCGCCAGATTACGCACTATGCGATAGAGATAAGCAGCGGGTTGCTCCAGCGCTGAACTGGTCGGCTCGCTGAAGCGCAGAAAGGCGTCCTGCACCACATCCTCGGCGCTCGCTCTATCACCCAAAACCCCTTTGGCGTAATTGATCAACGCGGGACGGTGGGCGAGATAAAGGCTAAGTCTTGTAGCTTTATCGGGCACGGCAAAACGCTCTGAAAAGCAAAGTTCGCCGCCTAGGGCAGCCACAGATAATGTGCCGGCGAGGCTATCACGGATGAGACTGCTTCTCAATTGCTTTGGTGTTAGTGCATCTGGATGATGCTACTTTTTGCAGGAGATAACCTTGTGTCCCAGGCAAAACGCTGTCTCGCAGCAAACGAATGCTCTGTAGGAGCTGCCGAAGGCTGCGATCGAGGTGTGTCAGGAGAAATGCTTCGCAGCCTTCGCCAGCTCCTACAGAAAATGCATTTCAATCCATTAATTTGCATTTCGTTTGATGAGAGCGTCACCGTCGTCCAGACAGCCGCGCTGTCGCGCAGCAAACGGAGACTTGTAGGAGCGCGCTTGCCCGCGATGGCGGCGTGTCAGGCAAAACGCTATCGCTGCCTCGCATTGTTCGTGAGTTCCTGCAGGCCTGTAAAGACTCAGCCTTCCTGACCCAACTCAGCAAGCGCACCGGCGTTGTTCTTGAACGCAGCGGCGAACACGACGCGGTTTTTAGCCATGAAAATACTGGTGTCTTCGGCTTGCTTCTCGGTCAGACCCGGTACGTTCTTCATCAGAATCTCGGTCAACGACTCTGCCAGTTCGAGCATCTGGTCGTGTGCATCGGCGAGTTTACGATCCACGAATGTAGTCTCCAAGTCGCGGGTACTGCGATATAGGGTTTCAACAGCCATGTGAGGCCTCGTAATCAGGTGCAGTATTGGAGGGGAACGCCCCCGGTTGTGCTTGTGAAACGGTCAACGCTTGTATTGCAGATCAAAATGCCGACCTGCAACGATGCAAGATCTGGCTAGGCGAATACTGGTTGTTTATACAGTTGTAAGCATAAGCCAATCGTCGCGGCTTGAATAGTGGCGAACATGCATCTTTTTTACTCCCTTCGTGTGCCTTGCGACAACCCGCCGCGCTCTTAACCCTGGCTAATGGCCTCGTTCCTGCTTGAGAATCACGCAGCACGAGGCTTCACCTACAAAGCGGCATTATGTTGACCGGTAAGTGTTGCTCAATTTTTGTACAGGATGAGTTGAAGATGTCAGAACTGAAATGGGCTGAAAAGCTGCGCAAGAACATTCACGATCAAGCGGATTCGCTTGGCAATCTGTGCGTAGAGGCTTTCCATTACCTGGCACTTTTCGGGATTGGAGCGATTACGGCGTACGGGGCAATCCTGGCTTTCATAGAGATGATTGGCAAAGGCAGTGTCAGTGTTGATGACATTCTGCTGCTGTTCATCTATCTGGAGCTCGGAGCGATGGTGGGTATCTATTTCAAGACCAACCACATGCCAATCAGGTTCTTGATCTACGTAGCGATCACGGCTCTGACCCGGTTGTTGATCAGCGACGTGTCTCATCATGCTCCGCCAGATCTGGGGATCATTTACTTGTGCGGTGGGATTCTGTTGCTGGCGTTTGCGATTCTGGTGGTTCGGTTTGCGTCGTCGCGCTTTCCGTCGGTGAAGGACAAGTCGGAAAGCTGAGGGGATTGAATTGCCTGTCCTGCCTGGCCTATCGGCCTTGCAGGACAGGCTTTATCAACAGTCAGTCAAGCCACACTCCGGCATGCCAATGCCAACCATCTCCTGCTCGTTCCCAGTGCGGATGCTCATAGCGATAGCCAGGGCGCTCGGCTTCCCAATGGCCTCGCACAGGCACATAACGGCTTCCATCCCAATGCCAGTAACCGCGCGCCCAGACGTAGCCTGGTCGAGGTGCTGGTTCGACTTCCACGATGCGCTCTGGCGGGGCTTGTGGCGCCACGACCTCGACATACTCGTGGTGCACCGGGCTTCGTTCATGGACGATTCGTTCTTCTACGCACCCGGATGCCACTGCTACCAGTGCAATCAGTGCCACATAACGCAAGAACATGTTGCCTCCTCGGAGTTATCCGCAGATGGGGTGACGCTGCGACAGGACGATCCTGTCACCCAACAAGCAAGTCTCAGTAATGTTGTAACAGCCCTTGTCTGTACCTTGCCTGAACAGTCACCGAGGCCAAACAAGTGCCTGACGGGGGAGCGATCAGCTTGAGAACGATTGGGAGGGGAGTCGCGGAGACAGGCTATTCAGGCGTGTGGCGATGCACATGCAGAATCCAGATCCTGCTGCCGGGAGAGGGCAGCAGGGTCTGAAAGGGAGCGGGATGGTTTATCGCAAACAGACGGACAGGCACTCAATCGGCATCAAATCCCCACCGCCACTGTAGGGCGGGTGGCCAGCAGGTTCGCGAGCTTCGAGGGTGGTGGCGCGAGTCGTTTCACGTCGCCGTCGGTCATGGCCGCCAGGATCTTGATGGCGCTGTGGCCTTCCTCGATTGCGATGCCGAACTGCACGCTTTCGATCAATCGCTTCAAGCGCTTGGGATCGTTGCGCTGGGCAGCGCTGATCAAGCGTTTGGCAACCACACCTGTCTCGTTCGATAACGTCAGCATAATGCTGCCGTCGAGGCCTTGAATGCTCAGATTCACCCGATAGTCAGGATGAAATACGTCGGTAATCTGCTGAAAAGGATTATCCATTTTCGGTACCTGCCAGTAGGGACTGCATAAATTGACTGGGCGTTTGACCCTTTAGTTCTCGACGGTTGAGTGAAAGATCGGAAAATTCCTGCGCTTGCCGTTGTTACTGAATAGTGGCATCTTCCGCGTTAATGATAATTTTTCGTGTTTAAGAAGCATTGCCACATGCGCGACATTCCTGCATCCGATGACGACCTGATCCTTCGTCACCGGCAATTCACTGCGCTCTACAGCGACCATCACTCCTGGTTACATGGGTGGTTGCGTAAAAAGCTCGGTTGTTCGCAACGTGCGGCTGACCTTGCCCATGACGCCTTCATCCGTGTTCTAACGCTCGCTGAACCGCAAAACCTCAAAGAACCTCGTGCATTTCTGACCACCACCGCCACGCGTCTGCTGATCGATGGCGCTCGGCGCCGCAAGATTGAGCACGCTTACCTTGAAGCATTGGCGCTGAGTGCCGACGACGCCAATATCCCCAGCCCTGAGGCGATTCACGCGGCCTTGCAACTGCTGGAAAAAATCTCCCGGATGCTGGAAGGCTTGCCTCGCAAACCCCGGGAGGCGTTTTTACTCAACCGCCTGGACGGCTTGAGCTACAACGAAATCGCCAAGGTGTTGGGTGTGTCCGCCAGCATGGTCAAGCAGTACATGGCCAGCGTGCTGGTGCATTGCTATAAGACTCTGCATGGTTCGGGCCACTTGTCATGAATGTAGAACACGAACCCTCGGAGTCAATGATCGGCCAGGCCGCCCAGTGGCTGGCGTTGCTGAATGATGACGCTGCCAGCACGGCTGACCGGCAGGCCTTCAACACATGGCGTCATGCAGACCCGCGGCATGCGCTGGCGGTGACACGCATGCAGGCGGTGATGGGCAGCTTCGATCAATTGCCCGTCGAGCCCGCCAGGAAGGCATTAGGCAAGGTTTTTCCTCCGGCCAAACGGAAAATCTCTCACCGACCGGTGCAAGCAATCGCCCTGTTGGGGGTGCTGGTTTTCGGCTGGTTCAGCGTTGATCAGGGGCCGGTCTGGCTGGCTGATGAACGCACTGAAACTGGCGAGAAACGTGAGATTTTGCTGACCGACGGTAGCGAGTTGCAGCTCAATAGCGGCTCGGCAGTGGACGTTGAATTCGACGAACGGCAGCGCGTTATCGAGTTGTATCGCGGTGAAATGTGGGTGCAGGTCGCCAAAGACCCGCAGCGACCGTTCGTGGTCAAGACCCGTCAAGGCACCATAACGGCGCTGGGTACGCGCTTTGTGGTGCGTAAAGAGCAGGATGGTTCGGTTCAGGTCAGCGTGCTTGAGTCGGCGATTGCCGCCAATGCTGATCGCTCGACCGACGTTCGGGTCAACACCGGTCAACGGGCGACGCTCAAGGATGGCGTGGTGCAGTTGCCTACACCCATCGGCAATGAAGATCCGGCTGCCTGGACGCGCGGGATGCTCAAAGCGGATGACCGGCCACTGGTTGAGGTATTGCAGGCCCTCGAATCCTGGCGGCATGGCGTTCTGCAGTTTGATGAGCAGGCGCTTCGAGGGATTCGCGTCTCCGGGGTTTTCCGCCTGGACGACACCGACGCTGCTCTGGCTACATTGGCCGACAATCTGCCGATCAAGGTCGACCACTTTACACCGCTGTTCGTCAGGATCACTCCAGCCAAATAGGGCCGGAAACGAAAAAGGGCGGACCTGCTGTGCAAGTCCGCCCTTCTTTCAAGAGGTCGTAATGTGATTCAGGTTAATGCGTGGCTCAACCCAGTTGGGCGACGCTTTTTTCCTGCTCCTTCTCCAGAAATTCTTCTTGCAACAGAGCGTCGGGGTTTTCCGCTTCAAGCTCTGACTCTTCAATGATTGGGGCTCCGGCGCGTTTTTTACGCAATTTGCCGAATAGATGCTCAAGGGCATGATCGAGTTTAACTGCGGCACCATCTACTGCCTGATCCAGGGTGTCGGCCTTGTGAGTTACGGAGATGGGCTGATGACCTTTTGGTCGGGCTTCCATCTGGCAGCGCATGTCGTGCGGGCCGGGCTTGTCGCCGTTCTCATCGCGAATGTGGACTTCGATGCGGGTCAGATCCTCTTCGTAACGTTCGAGCGTGCTTTCAACAGTGGTACGTACCCACTCCTCCAGTCGGATGCTGCTTTCGATGTGGTTATCGCAATTGACCTGGATTTGCATAGTTGTTCCCTTCTAAGGCTTGCTCTTGTGAGATCGGACGTGCTCCTTTTCAGGAGGTTCATTTTTGTCCGTCTCAGTCACAGTGTTGGCGCTTCTCGAGGAACAATTCAACCCCGACGTGAAAGAAATATTTCGCGGCAAAAAAACAGGCGTGCAGTATTTGAATGTTAATCCATCTCATTCACTGTCTATTTTCCTCGCGCGTGCGTCATGGCTAGGAGTACTTCATTTCCCAGCCAAGGATCGTCCATGTCACGCGCTGTCCATTCTCTGCAACCACTGGCTCTGGCCGTCGTCATGGCGTTCGCTGTAACGCCGCTCAATGCTGCTGAATCCATGCCGAACGCCCAGGCCGCGATACGCAATTTTTCGATTCCGGCGGGTGATTTGAGCCAGGCACTCAACAGTCTGGCCGAGCAGGCGAATCTGGCGCTGGCCTTCGATCCTGCCCTGACTCGTGACAAGCGCAGCCCGGGCTTGCAGGGCGATTTCGATACCCACGTCGCGCTGGCGCGTTTGTTGGCAGGCAGTGGTTTGCGGGCCACGGCATTGTCGGCCAATCGTTATCGCATTGAGGCTGCACCCGAGGCAGTGGCGGGGGCCATGGAGTTGGGGGCGACGGATATTCAGGGTGCGTGGCGCAGCGAGACGGCCTCGGGGCCGGTTGCCGGTTACGTGGCAACCCGCGGTCGTACCGGAACCAAGACCGACACCGCGTTGATTGAAACACCGCAATCGATTTCGGTCGTGACCAAAGATCAGATGACCGCGCAGGGCGCACAGAGCCTGAATCAGATCCTGCGCTATACCGCGGCCGTTGTGCCAGAGACGCGCGGGGCGACCGCCTCGCGTCTGGACCAATTGAGCATTCGGGGGTTCTCGCCTGCGACCTATCTGGACGGCTTGCGCATGCCGAGCAGCCGCGATGCCTCCCCCCAGAAAGATGCGTTCGATCTGGAGCGCGTTGAAATCCTGCGTGGCCCGTCGTCAGTGTTGTACGGCCAGGCCAGCCCCAGCGGTGTGGTGAATATGGTCAGCAAGCTGCCGACCGAAACACCGTTTCACGAAATCGGCCTGACGTATGGCAACTTCAACAAGAAGCGCACGACCTTCGATTTCGGTGGCCCGATTGATGATCAGGGTGTGTATTCCTACCGGCTTTCCGGTTTGTACGACGACGCCGACGGGCAGGTCGAGCACACTGAAACCCGTCGCCAGTCCATCGCAGGTGCGTTTACCTGGCGTCCGAGTGAGGATACTTCGCTGACGCTGCTGGCCAATTATCAGGCTGATCCGAAGGGGGCTTCGTATGGCGCGGTTCCCGCTTTTGGTTCAGTGCTGCGCAGCCCGACCGGCCGTGACATCGACGTCGATTTTTATGACGGCGAGAAGGATATCGAGAAAAGCGATCGCAATTACTACGCCTTGGGTTACCTGTTCGAACACCATCTTAACGACGTCTGGACGATCCGCCAGAACACTCGATACATGCGCAGTGAGGGCCTCTATCGCAGCGTTTACAACAGCGCGCTGCGGGACGATTTCCGCACACTTGATCGCAGCGTCATCGCGACCGATGTGAATATTGATTCTTATACGATTGATAATCAGGTCCAGGCTAAATTCGCCACCGGGCCGTTGCAGCACACCGTGCTCTTCGGTGCCGATTATCAAAACACGAGTACGGATACCAAGGCGTCCGGATTTCCCCAGACTGCACCCCTGGATATCTTCAATCCGGTCTACGGCAGCCCTGTGACAGTGCCAGCTTATGTCACCGATGCGACCGGGCGCAGCGAGCAAAAAGGGCTGTATCTGCAAGAGCAGATGAAGTGGGACAAGTGGGTGTTTCTGGCCGGTGGTCGTTATGACTGGGCAGACAGCACCAACAGTTCGAAACGCATTGCCACGGGGGTGAAAACCAAGAGTTCGACCGAGGCAGAAGCCTTCACCGGACGGCTGGGGCTGGTCTATCTGTTCGATAACGGCCTGGCGCCCTACATCAGCTACTCGGAGTCCTTCGAGCCGCAATCGGGCACCGGTTTAGGTGACAAACCGTTTGATCCAACCGAAGGCACGCAATACGAATTGGGTATCAAGTACCAGCCGCCTGGAAGCAACAGCTTCATTACGGCCTCGATCTTCGATCTGCGCAGAACCAATGTGCTGACTCCGGACCCGGATCCAGCGCCGCGGTGTAACGGTGCCCGTTGTCAGGTGCAATCCGGTGAGGTGCAGTCGCGCGGTTTCGAGCTGGAAGGCAAGGCGAGCCTGAGTGACAACCTGGATATCACCGCGGCTTACGCGTATCTGGACAACAGGACCACCAAATCCAACAGCACCGTTAGCGTGTCGCCAGGAAGTGGCATTGCCAATGGCCCGTCCGAGTCGGCTGAGGGCAAGACATCGGTGGCGATTCCACGTCATACCGCTTCTGCGTGGGTTGATTACACCTTCCGTGATGGACAAATGAAAGGCTTCGGTGTTGGCGGTGGGACACGTTATGTCGGCTCGACCTGGGGTGACACTGCCAACTCGTTGAAAGTGCCTGGTTACACCTTGTTCGACGCATCAGCTCATTACGATATTCCAAGCCTGTACAACCCGATGGATAACCTGCGTCTGGCGCTTAACGTTACCAATCTGGCCAACAAGGAATACGTCGCGTCCTGCAGCGGTTACGGTTGGTGCTGGTACGGCTCGCAACGTACTGTGCAGGCGAGTGCGACGTATCGTTGGTAAAACCGGGAACTGAGCGTAACCCAATCATTGTGGGAGTCACCCCGGTGTCGATGGCACCACGCTGTCTCGCGGCAAACATAGGACCTGTAGGAGCTGCCGAAGGCTGCGATCGCGGTGTTTCAGGAGAAATGTTTCGCAGCCTTCGGCAGCTCCTACAGAAAATGCATTTCAATCCAGTGGGTTGCATGTTGTTTGATGAGAGCGAGGCTTGCCCGCGATACATAAGACGCAGCCATAAGCTACACCGCGTTGTCGTTCATCGCGAGCAAGCTCGGCTCCTACAGGGGAGTGCGATCACTGTGAGAGCCGGGCTTGGTCTGGGCGGCATTCCGACGATGCAGGCGACGCGGTGTATCAAAACGCCACTGAAGTCTGCACGTACACCGTCCGCGGTTCGCCGACGTATTTGCCGCGGTTGTTGTCGTCAAAGGAGCGGGTGAAGTACTCGTGGTTGAAGATGTTCTTCACCCCGACCGCGACGTTCAGATCGGACAATTGCGGGCCGAAGTCGTAGGCAGCGCGGGTGCTGAACAGCATGTAACCCGGGATCTTGCCCGCAGCACCGTTGGCGGTTTCTGCCTGGGTGTTGGCGTTGTCGGCGAATTGGTCGCTCTGGTACGAACTGTCCAGATTCAGCTTCCATGGGCCTTCGGTATACGCCACACCCAGGGTGCCTTTGTGCTTCGACGCGAAGGGCACGCGGTTGCCCTTGTTCGGACCGTCTTCACGAATTGTCGCATCAACGAAAGCATACGTGGCGTACACATCAAAACCCGCCAACGCTGGGTTCAGTCCAGCCAGTGCATAGTTGACGCTGGTCTCGATCCCCTGATGACGGGTTTCGCCACGGGCAATCACGCTGCTGTCAGTCTGGTTGGTTTCGTACTGGTTATCGAAGTTGATCAGGAATGCGCCGATCTCTGCACGCAGGTTGCCATTGTCATAGCGCGTACCCAATTCCCAGGTCCGGGCTTTCTCGGGTTTGACTTCACCTCCCGCGACGCGGCTGGACATCTGGCTGTATTGCACGCTGCCGAACGATCCCTCGGTATTGGCGTACAGGTTCCAGCTTTCGGTCAGGTGATACAGCACGTTCAACGCGGGCAGGGCAGTTTTGTAGTCGCCCTGGTATTTGCGGTTGTTGAAGTTGTCGGACTGCGCGGTGTCGATCATTTCGTAGCGAATACCCGGCGTGATGGTCCACTTGCCGATATCGATACGGTCATCGATGTAGATTGCATTGGCTTCTGTTGAGCCTCGGGTATCGCGGTCGAAACGGCTGCCGGTGGTCGGCAGGACATTATCGACAGTGTCCTCACGGTAGCGCAGCTCATGCCCGGCTTCGTTGATGTAACGGTAACCGACGCCCACTTCGTGCCAGGTTTCACCCAGTGCAAAACCCTGGGAGAAGCGTGTTTCCAGACCGCGGACCCAGTATTCGCGAGGCGACAGCGACACGAAGCTGCCTTGTTCCAGATAACCGCTGCGCAGGGTTTTGGTGAAGAACGTATTCGCGGTGAAAACCCGTGCGTCTTCCTCGTAGCGATAGCCGAAGTTGACCATGGTGCGACGGCCCCAGAACTTGTCCTTCAAGCGCGTCGACTGGTAAGGGTCGTCTTTGTAATCGGCAACGTTGAGGCCACCTGGCATCTCTGCTTCGCCTTCGTAGTACTGAGCCATGGCGTTGACGCTGTTGGCTTCGTCGATCTGGTATTTACCCTTGAGGATCAGATCGTCGATCTGCGTGTCGCTGTGTTCGCGCCAGTCGCCGCCGCGTACGCCGGTGTACAGAATCGCACCACCCAGGCCATTGTCGGCAGTGCCACCGGCCAATACATTACCCGTGGTCTTGAAGCCGTCATGGCTGGAGGAAGGGCTGGTTTCGGTCTGGAAACCGCCTTTGAGAGTCGGTTCGTCAGGGATGGCACGGGTCACGAAGTTGACGACCCCGCCGACGTTCTGCGGGCCGTAACGCACCGCGCCACCGCCGCGAACCACGTCTACCGCATCCATGTTGCCCATGCTGATCGGCGCGAAGGACAGTTGCGGCTGGCCGTAAGGTGCGAAGGGCACCGGGATGCCGTCCATCAATACCGTGGAGCGCGATGCAAGACGCGGGTTGAGGCCGCGAATGCCGAAGTTCAGCGCCATGTCATGGCTGCCGGTGCCGTTATTTTCCGGGGCGTTGACGCCGGGGATGCGATTAAGCACTTCACGTGCGTTGCTGGCACCCATGCGCTCGATTTCTTCGCGACGGATCACGTCCCGGGCACCTGGATGTTCGAAGACGTCAGTCTGCTGCGCCTCGCCCAGCCAGTCACCGACGACGTTGGATGCACCCAGTTCAATCGGGCCATTGGCCTGCGCGCTGACCGGTTGCAGGGTGAAGCCATTCTGGCCATCGGGGCTGGCTTGCAGGCCAGTGCCTTCGAGCAATGCCGCCAGCCCCTGCTCGGGGGTGTATTGACCTTCCAGCCCACGGCTCTGCAGACCGCTGGTGATTTGCGAGCCAAAGGAAATCAGAACGCCTGCCTCCCGACCGAATTGATTCAGTGCGGTTTCCAGCGCGCTCGGGGCAATGTGATACGCCTTGCTGCCAACGTCAGCCGCCTGCAACAGCGGCACGCTGCACATAGAAAGACCGGCACCAAACACAATGTGCCGCAACGAGCGGGACAGGGGAGACAAACGGCTGGGGCGAACTGACATACAGGGAGTCCTTGGGCGAGAGGATTAAGGTGCTTTCCCTGTCTGTCACGCGAGGAACCGAAAACGGCTCACCGGTTTTGAAAATAATTATGCCAATGGAATGCATTACCTGTGGGAGCGGTGCTTGCCCGCGATAAAGCTGGACGCGATTCACTTCAGATCGCGTCCAGCCTTATCGCGGGCAAGCACCGCTCCCACAGGGATCTCATTTCATTTTCAAATGCGTGTTGTTTTGATCGCCAAGTGCTAAACCCGCGCCTCAACGCTCACCCAATACCGGGTAAACCGCCTGACCTTCACCGGCAACGCCACCTCCAGCAAATCCAGAATCCGCTCGCTATTGGCCAGTGGATAACTTCCCGAAATCAGCAGATCCGCGACTTTCGCATCACATTGCAAATGGCCGCGGCGGTAGCGGCTCAGTTCGGCGAGGAAGTCTTGCAGGCGCATGTGCGCGGCGACCAGCATGCCATCCGCCCACGCGCCGCTGTTGGCGTCCAGCGCCCGCAGCGGTTCCCACGTATTGCGGTTGAACACGACCTGCTGCGAGGCTTGCAGCTGCAAGCCGGGACCGGTGAACGTCGTCGGGTTGATTTGTACCGTGCCGCTGAACACCGCCAACTGGGTTTTGCCGTCGAGCTGGCGCACATCGAAGCGGCTGGCTGGGGACATCGGCCGAATGTTGCCCTCGGCCGTGATCAGATTCAGCGGACGCGGATCATCAGCCACCGTCAGCATGATCTCGCCTTGCAACAACTTGATCAGACGTTGCTGGGCATCAAAGCGCAGGTCGATGGCGCTCGCCGTATTCAGGTGGATTTCGCTGCCATCGTCCAGCGCGATCTTGCGCTGCTCGCCAATCCCATTGTGATAATCGGCCAGCAACGGCTGCAACGAGAGTTGATCGCGCAAACCCCAACCGGCCGCAGAACCGGCACCCAGCAGCAACAACAGTTTCAGCGCCTGACGTCGGCTGCTGGACCTTGGCGCGTTGATCGCGGCATGCGCCAGCGGTGAAGACAACCCGCTCAAACGCTGGTTGACCCGCTGGATATGCGCCCACGCCCGCTGGTGCTCGGTATTGCTGTTCAGCCATAACTGCCAGGCTTGCTGGCGCAATGGGGCGAGGGTGCCGCTCTGCATTTCGATCAGCCAGCTTACCGCCTGCTCGGCCACGGCTGGCGCGATGTCTGATTTGTTCAGGGATTCGCCGTTCGAATTCATAAGGCGAAATAGCAGCGCAACAGCGCCTTGTTCAGATGACGTTTGACCGTGGCGATGGAAATACCCAGTTGCGCGGCAATTTCTCCGTGGCTCAGGCCGTCAATTTGCGACAACAGGAAGGCTTGCTTGACCGCAACCGGAAGGCCATCGAGCAATTGGTCCAGCTCCAGCAACGTCTCCAGAATGATCGCCCGCTCTTCTTCCGAAGGGGCGACACACTCCGGCATTTCTGCCAGCGTCTGGTAATAGGCGCGCTCAAGATCCTGTCGGCGGTAGTGGTTGAACAGCACACGCTTGGCGATGGTGGTCAGAAACGCCCTTGGCTCGATGATCTCCGGCGTATCGCGGGCCAGCAGGACTTTGACGAAGGTGTCTTGCGCCAGATCAGCCGCGCTGTGCGGACAGCCCAACCGACGCCGCAACCAGCCCGTGAGCCAGTTGTGATGGGCGTGATACAGGCCTTCGACAGTTTCGTTAAGCGCGTATTGGGCGATAGGCATGGGTGCTGCAGTCCGCGATGAACCATTTAATTGCGCGGATTCTGGCAGACTCTTTTGCGTATGAGAATATTTATCATTAATATTGCGTTCTGTTCGTGCGTGACGACGAAGAATGTCCCGTGCGATAGCCTCCCGATCAGGACGTACCCATGCCGATTCAACGCCCATGTTTCACTGTGCGACGTCTCTTTCTGTCGATTGCGCATTGATGAACGACGCGACAATGGACGCCTCTCAAACCGACAAGCCCTTGCGCAAAGCCAAAGCTGCCGACGTGTCGCTTGCCTATCGGCTGGCCGTCACTTCTCGAATTGTCGCCGCGCTATTCGGCGGTTATCTGATCGCGGCGCTGACCAGCCTGTGCATCACCCAGTGGGTGCCGATGCCCCGAGCTGATGCCGTCGTCACCGGCATGATGCTGTCATTTGTGGCTTATTTACTGGCCGTGATCTGGTGCTTTGCCTGTCGGACGGCCTGGCGCGCCTGGGCGGGTATCTTGCTGCCCGCTGCCATTCTCGCGGCTATTTTCGCTCTGGGGCGGTGGTTGTCATGAAGGAAGGTTTCCGTCAGGCCATGGCGTGGCTGCATACCTGGATAGGTCTGGTCTTTGGCTGGCTGTTGTTCGCGATATTCCTGACCGGGACTATGTCCTACTTCAAGGCGGAAATTAACCGCTGGACCCATCCGGAAATCCCGGCGCGGGCAGTGAACACCCAGGCCAGTGTCGAGCGCGCACAAGTTTATTTGCAGCAGAATGCTGCGAACGCAACACGCTGGTTTATCGACCTGCCCGATGAGCGTGAGCCTGCACTCGGCCTGATGTGGCAGACCGCGGCGCAAGAGGGCAAGCGCGGGGCATTTACCCGCAAGAGCCTCGACCCGCAGACCGGTGAAGAAATCCATACGCGCAGCAGCATGGGCGGCGAGTTCTTCTACCGTTTTCACTTCCAGCTGCAAATGCCTTATCCCTGGGGCCGCTGGCTGTCGACCATCGCAGCGATGTTGATGTTCATCACGCTGATCACCGGGATCATCACTCACAAGAAAATCTTCAAAGAGTTCTTCACGTTTCGGCCGCGAAAAGGGCAGCGCTCCTGGCTGGACGGGCATAACGCAATCGGTGTGCTGGCGTTGCCGTTTCACCTGATGATCACCTACAGCAGCCTGGTGATTTTCATGTCGCTGGTCATGCCTGCGAGCATCGTTGCTTCGTATGGCAAAGACACCCAGGCGTTTTTTGCCGATATTTTCCCTAACGCCAACACGGCCAAGGCAACCGGTACGCCTGCGCCTCTGGCACCCCTTGCGCCGATCGTCAGCGCGAGTGCTCAGCAGTGGCCCGATAAGGAAGTCGGGCGGCTGGTGGTCTATAACCCGGGCGATGCGGCTGCGACAGTGGTGGTATCGCCCGGGGCTGGCGACAGCGTCATTCACGATCCGGGTGCCAACGTGGTGTTCAACGGTGTGAGCGGCGAGCTGCTGACATTGCCGACTCAGCGTTCACTACCATTACAGGTGTCAGGTGCCATGTACGGCTTGCACCTTGGCGAGTTCGCCGGGCCTGTATTGCGCTGGCTGTACTTCGTGTTCGGCATTGCCGGAACGGCCATGATCGGCACCGGGTTGGTGATGTGGCTGGCCAAGCGGCAGGTCAAGCATGCCAAAACCGGTGTGTTGCCTTTCGAGCTGAGACTGGTGGAAGTGCTTAACGTGGCGGGCATGGCGGGGCTGATGATCGCCGTGGCTGCATTCTTCTGGGCCAATCGCTTACTGCCGGTGGGACTGGCTGAACGTAGCGACTGGGAGATCAACCTGTTTTTCAGCGTCTGGGGTCTTTCAGTGTTGCATGCGCTGCTGCGCAAAGGTCGTCAGGCATGGCGTGAACAACTGATGCTGGGCGCGATATTGTTTGCCGGTTTGCCGTTACTGGACATCGTCACCAGTGGCAATTACCTGCTGGCTTCGCTGCACAATCAGGACTGGGTGTTAATCGGCTTCGACCTGACCGTTTTGTTGACCGGATTATTCATGGCCTGGGGCGCGAAGAAATTCCGCCCGGTGCCGCCCATCGCGCTCGAGCGACCTTTATCGACAAGCCGACTTGAAGGGGAAGTGCATTGATGTTGCTGGCGACCTTGCTGTGCTATGTGGGCTTCACCGCGCTGTGCCTGTCCATGACCAAACATTACGGTGAGTTGCTGCACGGCAAGCTAAGTGGCAGCCGCAGTCGTGTGCTGAAGTTCGTTGGCTGGCTGTGCCTGGGCCTTTCGCTGTGGGCGGCGCTGGCGTCGACATCTTTGGGTTTGGGGCTGGTGCAGTGGTGCGCGGCGCTGATGGGCAGCGCTTTGCTTTTGGTGTTCCTGATTCCATTTTGGCCGCGGCTGGTGTTGGTGCTTGCAGGGGCAGGGGTTTTGGTGGGGCCGCTGATTTTGATTAATCGATTGTTGGCTTGATATCGCGCTGTGGCGCAGCACAGATTTTCCCGGTAGGAGCCAACTTGTTGGCGAGACGATATTTCTGATACACAGGTCTGACGCCTCGCCAACAAGTTGGCTCCTACCGTGGCGTCGAGTTCCCCCCGACAAACGCCAACCGATACTCCCCCGGCGTCGCGCCCATTGCCTGCCGGAAGCGATTGTTGAAATGGCTGGCGCTGGCAAAGCCGCACTCGATCGCGATTGCCCCGAACGCCATGCGAGTAGTGCGCAGCAATTGCCGGGCATGGTTCAGGCGACGGGCCAGCAGGTATTGATGAGGTGGCAAGCCGAAGCTTTCGCGGAACATCCTCGCGAAATGGTATTCAGACAACGCACACAGACCCGCCAGTTGCCCAAGGCTCAGAGGTTCAGCGAGATGGGTTTCGATGAATTCCACCAGTTGCCGACGTTGATGCGCGGCCAGCCCACCTTTCAAACGCAAACCATCACGCATGCCCACCTGATCGAACAGGGCGCGGCTGAGCATTTCATGGGCCAGGCTGCTGGTCAGCAAGCGCTCGCCGGGCTCACTCCAGTTCATCTGGATCAATTGGCGAAATCGCCGGGCCTGTTCGGGATCATCGTGGAACGTGTTCTCGCGCAATTGCAGCTCGCGAGGTTCGCGGTCTAGCAGGGTGATGCAACCCAGCGCGAACTGCTCCGGGCTGATGTAAAGATGCGCCAGACGGATCTCGCCATTGATCACCCAGGCTGACTCGTGCCCGGCGGGCAAGGTGCAAAGCTTATCGGGGCTGCCTTTCTGATCCGGACGGTCGCGACGAAACGTGCCCGTGCCGCCGTCGATGTAGCACGACAGCGTGTGATGACTGGGCCCGTGATATTCCTGCGAATCGTGGCGATTGTTCCATAAGGCTGCGACCAAACCATCGCCCAGCACCGCGCTCTTCTCAAGTTGAGCATGGGGTGAACTGTTAAGGGCCTGGAAGACCTGGATGGATTCGATGGCTGGCATGGCTCGCATCCTACGCTTTACAGCACTCTCTGCCAGCCACCGCTGAAACAAATGCGCAAGATTATGCAAATGTTCGGTTCATGCTCGCCGCAGACTGATGGCTCAAATCGGGAGCCGCATCATGAACATTTCGCTTTATTTGCTTACAGTCCTGATCTGGGGCACCACCTGGATCGCACTGAAATTACAGCTCGGTGAAGTGGCAATCGCGGTCTCCATTGTTTACCGATTTGGCCTCGCGGCACTGGTGTTGTTCGCGATGCTGCTGATCAGCGGCAAGCTGCAGAAGGTCAATCAGCGTGGGCACATGCTCTGCGTTGCGCAGGGGCTGTGCCTGTTCTGCATCAATTTCATGTGTTTCCTGACCGCCAGTCAGTGGATCCCCAGCGGACTGATTGCGGTGGTGTTTTCCACTGCGACCCTGTGGAACGCCCTGAATGCGCGGATTTTCTTCAAGCAGAAAGTCGCTCGCAACGTATTGACTGGCGGTGCTCTGGGCCTGATCGGTCTGGGATGTATGTTCTGGCCTGAACTGTCCGGGCACAGCGCCAGCCGTGAGACACTGATGGGCCTTGGCCTGGCCTTACTGGGTACGATGTGTTTTTCGGCAGGCAACATGCTTTCCAGCATGCAGCAGAAAGCCGGTCTACGGCCGCTGACCACCAACGCCTGGGGCATGCTTTACGGTGCCGGAATGCTAAGTCTGTATTGCTTGGTCAGCGGTACGCCGTTTGGTTTTGAATGGAATACCCGCTACATCAGTTCGTTGCTGTATCTGGTGATTCCGGGCTCGGTGATCGGTTTCACCGCCTACCTGACACTGGTTGGCCGCATGGGCCCGGAGCGCGCAGCGTACTGCACGGTGCTGTTCCCGGTGGTGGCGCTGAACATCTCGGCATTTGCCGAAGGCTACCAATGGACCGCCTCGGCGTTGATGGGGCTGGTGTTGGTCATGCTGGGGAATGTGCTGGTGTTCAGGAAGCCGAAGGTGGTGGTGCCCGTGGGGGCGAAGCTGGCTTGAAGTAAGTGGAATGCATTATCTGTAGGAGCTGCCGCAGGCTGCGAAGCGTTTTTTCAGGTACACCGCAATCGCAGCCTTCGGCAGCTCCTACAGGGCTACATCAATCTTTCCACACCTGCGGATTCACCAGGTTCTTCGGCTTCTCACCCAACAACGCAGCGCGCAGGTTGGTGTAGGCAAGGTCTGCCATGGCCTGGCGGGTTTCGGTGGTCGCCGAGCCGATGTGCGGCAGGGTCACGGCATTTTTCAGGCTGAACAGGGGCGACTCGCTCAGTGGCTCCTTCTCATACACATCCAGCCCGGCGCCGCGGATGGTACCGTTCTGCAAGGCTTCGATCAGCGCAGGTTCGTCGACGATGGGACCGCGGGCGATGTTGATCAGGATCGCGCTGGACTTCATCAAGCCCAGTTCACGGCTGCTGATCAGGTGCTTGGTCTTCTCGCTCAACGGCACCACCAGGCAGACAAAGTCCGACTCGGCCAGCAGTTGATCCAGGCTTCGAAATTGCGCGCCGAGTTCTTGTTCCAGCTCGGTCTTGCGGCTGTTGCCGCTGTACAGGATCGGCATGTTGAAACCCAGACGACCACGGCGTGCAACCGCTGCGCCGATGTTGCCCATGCCAACGATACCCAGTGTCTTGCCGTACACATCTGTCCCGAATTGTGCAGCCTCGACGCTGCGTTTCCACTGACCGGCCTTGGTCCAGGCATCCAGTTCGGCAACCCTGCGGGCGCTGCTCATGATCAGGGAAAAGCCCAGGTCCGCGGTGCTTTCTGTCAGCACGTCCGGGGTGTTGGTGAGCATGATGCCGCGCTCGTTGAAGTAGCTGACGTCATAGTTGTCGTAACCCACGGAGATGCTCGACACCACTTCCAGCTGGGTTGCGGCTGCCAGTTGCTCACGCCCCAACTGACGACCCGCGCCGATCATGCCGTGGCACTTGGGCAGTGCGTCATTGAACTGCGCATTCATGTCGCCCAGCTTGGGGTCGGGGACGATCACGTTGAAGTCTTGCTCCAGCCGTTCGGCCATTTCGGGGGATACACGGCTGAAGGCAAGTACGGTCTTTTTCATGGGGTAGCTACTCTCGCACGCTTTTTATAAAGGGTTACAGATGAGTAGCACGCTAACATTCCCGTCGTCGAGCCGTAAACACCGACCTGTAGGAGCTCACGAGCACCGCGAGGCAGCGATGGCGGTGTGTCAGATGAATCGCCATCGCAGCCTCGCGTTGCTCGTCAGCTCCTACAGGAAATGCATTTCAGGGATCAGGCGATAGAGCGCATCGCATGTGTATGCAGATCTGCCTCATGCGCAGCAAGGATTTCCGGCAGCGAGCCGCGCAGGTATTCCACCCACGTCTTGATCTTTGCATCAAGGTACTGACGCGATGGGTAGATGGCGTACAGGTTCAGCTCCTGCGAGCGGTACTCGGGCAGCACCCGCACCAGCGTGCCGTTGCGCAAGCCTTCGATGGCGGAGTAGATCGGCAGAATGCCCACGCCCATGCCGCTGCTGATTGCCGTCTTCATGGCGTCTGCCGAATTGACCAGAAACGGTGAGGTATGGATCGTGACCATTTCCTGACCTTCCGGGCCGTCGAACAGCCACTTCTCCAGCGGGAAAACCGGGCTGACCAGTCGCAGGCAGGCATGGTTGAGCAGGTCAGTGGGCTTGAGCGGGATGCCGAAGCTCTTGACGTACTCCGGCGATGCGCACGCGATGCTGTAGGTGATGCCCAAACGTTGCGAAACAAAACCCGAGTCCGGCAGTTCGCTGGCCAGCACGATGGACACGTCATAGCCCTCTTCGAGCAGATCCGGCACGCGATTGGCCATGGTCAGATCGAACGACACGTCCGGATGATTGCGTCGGTAGCGGGCAATGGCATCGATCACGTAATGCTGACCAACGCTGGACATCGAATGCACTTTGAGCTGACCGGCCGGCCGCGCATGGGCATCGCTGGCTTCGGCTTCTGCTTCCTCCACGTAACTCAGAATCTGTTCGCAGCGCAGCAGATAACGCTTGCCGGCTTCTGTGAGCGCGATTCGGCGTGTAGTGCGGTTGAGCAGACGGGTTTGCAAATGAGCTTCGAGGTTTGAGACGGCGCGCGAAACGTTGGCGGTAGTCGTGTCGAGCTGAACGGCAGCTGCCGTAAAGCTTCCGGCCTGAGCCACACAACTGAACGCACGCATGTTTTGCAGGGTATCCATGGGCAGTTCTCTGGAGAGATGGCAAATTGTGACACGAAGTAACTGGCCCATGTCAGCCTGGCCTAAGATTATCTCCGATTCTGTAACAAAGATTCACAATTCTCCCGGCTTATCGGCGCTCTGATGCGCCCCTAGAATCGCGCCACCTGAGTCATCTCACCTTACGTCGGGAAGTTGCATTCGTGCCGCGTCGCATCATCAGAAGGGCCGCGCCCTTCAGTGTCTGGGCTTTAACGTTAGTCATCAGCGGCTGCATCGGGACCGGCGGGATCGCACCTCAAGGCAAGGCTTTGCCTGTCGACAGCCTGGCCACTGACGCCGCCATTCGCGATGCTGAACGGGAGGCTCACTGGCCGGCTGCTCAATGGTGGCGCGCCTACAACGATCCGCAACTGAACCACTGGATTGACTTGGCCGCGGCCGGAGCCCCAAGTCTGGCCATTGCGGCGGCGAGGGTTCGTCAGGCCAGAGCCATGGCGGGCATGGCTGAATCGGCCGAGTCGTTGCACATCAACAGTGAAGCGTCCCTCAAACGGCATGACTGGGCGACTGATCAGTTCTACGGCCCCGGCGCGCTCGCCAATACCACCACCTGGGACAACAATGCGTCCCTCGGGTTGAGCTACTCACTGGATTTCTGGGGACGGGAAAGCAACGCCACCGAACGGGCGCTTGACCTGGCCCACATGAGCGCAGCCCAGGCACGACAGGCGCAGCTTGAATTGCAGGACAACATCGTCCGCGCCTACATCCAGCTGTCCCTGAACTACGCCCAGCGTGACATCGTTGAAGCAACGCTCGCCCAGCAGCAACAGATTGTTGATCTGGCTCAGCGTCGTTTGAAGGGCGGAATCGGCACTCACTTTGAAGTCAGTCAGGCTGAGACGCCATTGCCGGAAACCCATCGGCAAATCGATGGACTGGATGAGGCCATTGCACTGAGCCGCAACCAACTGGCAGCGCTGGCGGGCAAAGGTCCGGGGGAGGGTGCCAGCCTGCACCGCCCGACGCTGGTGCTCAAGACTGCCCTGAAATTACCTTCGGCTTTACCCGCGCAGTTGCTCGGCCAGCGTCCTGACGTGGTGGCAAGCCGCTGGGCTGTGGCTGCCCAGGCCCGAGGCATTGACGTGGCTCATGCCGGTTTTTATCCCAACGTGGACCTGATCGCCAACCTGGGTTACATGGCTACGGGTGGCGGCATGCTTGAATTTCTGGCGGGTAAAAAATTCAACTACAGCGCAGGGCCTGCGGTGAGCTTGCCGATCTTCGATGGCGGGCGTTTGCGTTCACAGCTGGGGGAAGCCTCTGCCGGTTATGACCTCGCGGTGGCGCAGTACAACCAGACGCTGATAACCGCGCTCAAGAGCATTTCCGATCAGTTGATACGACGTGAGTCCATGGACAAACAACAAGCGTTCGCCAGCGAATCGGTGGCTGCGGCGCAGAAGACTTACGACATCGCAATGATCGCTTACCAGCGCGGCCTGACCGATTACCTCAACGTGCTCAATGCCCAGACTCTGTTGTTTCATCAGCAACAGATTCAACAGCAAGTCCAGGCCGCCCGCCTGACGGCCCATGCCGAATTGGTGGTTGCGCTGGGCGGCGGGCTGGAGGCTGGCAGCGATACACCGGCCGAAGACAAAACCCAAGCCCCGAAAACCCCGGCCACGCTGGCGGTGTTTGGCCAGTGAATAACTTCAGCCAACTCCAATTCTGTGGGAGCGGTGCTTGCCCGCGATGCAGGCGCCTCGGTACAGCAGGCAAGCCGCGTCATGATTCTTCGCGGGCAAGCCTCGCACAGGACTCACTGATGACGTGGGACCGGCTTTAGCCGGGAGGAGGCCAATAAACTCACTGCATCTTTATCGTCAGAAATGCCGCCTTCCCGGCTAAAGCCGGTCCCACGTCAGTTGACAAGCAAATATAGAATCTCCCACAGGGTATGCGACGTCTTGAATAGCTATGTGAACCGCATCACCGCTCTCCCATGGCGGCGGGAATTCAACAGCTGGGCGCGCAGTGACGGGGTGACCTGGATCTATATCTTCAAGGTGCTGATTGCCGCTTTCCTCACCTATTGGCTGGCCCTGCGCCTGGAATTGCCTCAGCCGCGCACGGCGATGATTACCGTGTTCATTGTCATGCAACCGCAAAGCGGACATGTGTTCGCCAAGAGCTTCTACCGATTGCTAGGCACCCTTGCCGGTTCCACGGTCATGGTTGTGCTGATGGCCCTGTTCGCGCAGAACTCCGAACTGTTCCTCGGCAGTCTGGCGCTGTGGGTCGGTTTTTGTTCGGCAGGCGCAGCCCGCTACCGCAATTTTCGCGCGTACGGTTTTGTGCTGGCAGGCTACACCGCAGCAATGGTTGGCCTGCCTGCATTGGCACACCCGGAAAGTTCGTTCATGGCGGCCGTCTGGCGAGTGCTGGAAATCAGCCTCGGCATCGTGTGCTCCACAGCCGTCACCGCTGCGATCCTGCCGCAAAGCTCCGGCGCGGCGATGCGTAACGCGCTGTATTCGCGCTTTGGCATATTCGCCCGCTTCGTCGCCGATGGCTTGCGCGGCACTACTCCACGGGATGCTTTCGAAACCGGCAACGTGCGTTTTGTCGCCGAAGCCATTGGCCTTGAAGGGCTGCGCAGCGTCACGGTTTTTGAAGACCCGCACATGCGCAGGCGCAATGGTCGGCTCAATCGCCTGAACAGCGAATTCATGGCCATCACCACCCGCTTCAACGCCTTGCACCAGTTGCTCGAACGCGTAAGAGGTGATGGCGTCAGCCGCGTAGTGATCGCTGCCGAACCTGGCCTCACTGCTTTAGCCGAATTGCTCGACGGTTTCGCCAATCGCTTTCTGACCCCTGGTGATGCCGCGCAACTGGTTCAGCAACTGGAAGCCTTCAAGGCGGACTTGCCCGAGCGGGTTCGCGCCGAGCGTGCCGCTCTGGAAGACCTCCAGCCCAGCGAAGCCGAACTGCTGGATTTTCACACCGCTTACGAGTTGCTTTACCGCCTTGTCAGCGACATGCACGACTATGCCCAGACCCACGCCTCACTGGCGGATCACAAGCACATCAGGGAAAAGTGGGAAGAAGCATTCCTGCCCAAAACCAGCTGGATGACAGCCGCGGCGGCGGGCATTCGGGCAACGTTCATTCTGGCGATCATGAGTGCGTACTGGGTAGCGACTGCCTGGCCCAGCGGCGCGACCATGATCCTCGTATCAGCGGCCACCGTGGCGTTGTCATCCACCACTCACAACCCGCGACGCATGTCGTTTCAGATGGCCTGCGGCACTTTGCTGGGCGCGGTGCTGGGATTCATCGAAACCTTCTTCATCTTCCCGAACATCGACGGCTTCCCGTTGCTGTGCCTGTTCCTCGCGCCGGTATTCATGCTCGGCGCGTTCCTCGGATCGCGGCCGCAGTGGTCCGGCTATGGCCTGGGATTGTTGATCTTTTTCGGCATCGGTTCAGTGCCCGACAACCTGACCCTCTACAACCCATACACCTTCATCAATGACTACATCGCCATGGTGATTGGCATGCTGCTGTGTGCTGCGGCTGGCGCGATCATCCTGCCGCCCAATGCACGCTGGATGTGGCGACGACTGGAAGGCGATTTGCGCCGTCAGGTGGTGTTCGCCATCAGCGCGCCGCTGAATCGTCTGGGCTCAAGTTTCGAAAGCCAGACCCGCGACCTCATGCACCAGGCCTACGGATTAGCTGCTGGCAAACCGCTGGTGCAACGCGAGCTGCTGCACTGGATGTTCGTGGTGCTGGAGATCGGCCACGCAATCATCGAACTGCGCCGCGAGCAGGACATCCTCCCGGTTCATCCAGCCTATGCGCCGTGGCAATCCTGGCGGGTGGCGATCCGGGTGATGGGGCGCGCCTTGATCCGCCTGTTCATCCAGCCGGATCACAGCAACTGGCAGCGTGCCTTGGCTGCCGTCGATCATGCGATCAATCGTGTGCAAAACAGCGACGAACCTTTCGCGCCTCACTTTGATACCTCGGTGCTGCGTCGGGTGAAGAGCTACCTGCACTTCATTCGCTCTTCACTGCTGGACCCTCAATCTCCACTGGCCGCGCATGCGCGCAAAGGTCAGCGGCAAGGACTGAATCATGCCTCGTGAAATCGCTTTTCATGGCTTGTACATGCCCAGTGTGACCGTCCTCTTTCTGATCGCTGTTGTGCTCGCCTGGGCACTGGACCGACTGCTGTCGAGCCTGGACCTGTACCGCTTTTTCTGGCACCCGGCGTTGCTGCGCCTGTGCCTGTTTGCCTGCATCTTCGGCGCCATGGCGCTGACCGTTTACCGTTGATTCTCGAGTAGCCCTGATGAAAAAGCTCTTCAGTCTGATCGCCACGTTACTGGTTCTGGCTTTGGCCATCTGGATCGGCCGCACCTTGTGGGTCAACTACATGGACACGCCCTGGACCCGCGATGGTCGGGTTCGCGCGGACATCATCAACGTTGCTGCCGACGTCAGCGGCACGGTGGTAGAAGTACCGGTGCGTGATAACCAACAGGTGAAAAAGGGCGACCTGTTGATGCAGATTGATCCCGAGCATTATCAGGTGGCCGTCAAGCAGGCTCAGGCGCTGGTGGCTTCACGCAAGGCGACCTGGGAGATGCGCAAGGTCAACGCCAAGCGCCGCGCCGACATGGACAACCTGGTGATCTCAACTGAAAGCCGCGACGACGCGAGCAACATCGCCACCTCCGCGCAAGCTGATTACCAATTGGCCCTGGCCGGGCTTGAAGCCGCTGAACTGAACCTGCGTCGCACGCGAGTGCTGGCCGCTGTGGACGGCTACGTCACCAACCTCAACGTGCATCGTGGTGACTACGCACGCATCGGTGAGGCGAAGATGGCCGTGGTGGACATGAACTCATTCTGGGTCTACGGCTTCTTCGAAGAAACCAAACTGCCGCACATCCGCGTAGGTGATCCCGCGGACATGCAGCTCATGAGCGGCCAGTTGCTCAAAGGCCATGTGGAAAGCATCGCCCGTGGCATCTACGACCGCGACAACCCGGAAAGTCGCGAACTGATCGCCGACGTCAACCCGACCTTCAACTGGGTGCGTCTGGCACAGCGCGTGCCGGTGCGTATCCATCTGGATGAAGTACCCGCCGACGTGCTGCTGTCGGCGGGGACTACGTGTACGGTGATTGTGAATCCTGAGGTTGAGCGCTAACCACTGTTGGCGGGTTTCTGTGAGATTCCATGTTTGGCCGCAAACTGACGTGGGACCGGCTTTAGCCGGGAAAGCGGTATTCCTGACAATGAAAATGGAGTGCTTAAACGGGCCCCTTCCCGGCTAAAGCCGGTCCCACGGCCAGTCCGGTGGTGGCCTAGGAAAAGAGCTTTAGAGTCGCCTCGATGCCCAGTCTGGTTTCGTCAGGCATCGTTTTCGGAATCGCGCGGCTGAACGTGCGTTTAGTCAGCTCTCGCTCCAGTCGCGCCTGGTTGATGCCCGCTGTTTTGCGCAGCCCGTCCAGGTTGGGAATGAATACACCGTTTTTGTCATAAGCACCGACAATCGCCGAGGGCGGAATATCGGTTGCGTAGTTAATCTCGACCGGAGCCAGGTTCAAGCGTGGTGATTGGGGATAGCGCGCAGCAAAGTCATTGGCATAAAGGTGATAACCGTCGAGCTTTCGCGCGTCGATGAGGTAAGTGTGCCCCCCTTTGGCACCACCATAGGTATAGGCCCCGACGTGATCCTGGTCATAGAAAACCGACGTCGAGATCCCTCTGCCGTCCGGGTCCAGGGCGTCATGGCCGCCACCAAATCCGCCGCGAACGCCGGTGGCTTGATGAATGTCTTTTTGCAGATCGGCGGCCGGCGTTCGCAGCTTGAAGCCCTGCTCGAAAATAATGTCGGGGTTGCGCGAATCACCGCGAAAAACAAAGCCGCGATAAACCGTTATGTCATACGATTCAATGAGTTGCTGTGAAAAATGCCCGTGCTTTTCCACCCACAGCTGCGTGGCCTGTGGGCCTTTTTTAAAGTCGGCGTTCAGTTTCAATTCCAGCGAGCGCAGCTTTGCCGAGTGTTTCGAACGCTCCAGGGCATCGATCAGATAAGGCGTCGCTGAAGACGGCAGATTCTTTGTTTTCAGGATGACTTTGAGCCTCTGTGCAAGTTGAGTTCTGGCCAGCACTGAAAGTCCTTTGCCGACCATCTTCAGCACCAGAGGGGCAATGACTTCAGCCAGTGCGCCGATGATGGCAGCGCGGTACAAATCAGCCGCCACTTCGGGCAGATCCTCCAGTTCGGCCCTCACAGCATCGGTAGCCGCAGAGGCGATACTCAGCAGGAAAGCCGCCATCAGTCTGACCGGCACCAGACTGACGCTGACCGGCAGCGTGATGCCCAGCGACAGTCCTGCCAGAAGATAACCGCTGAACTCGAGAGCCGAATCAGCAAGCCGCTCGGCATCCGTCGAAACCAGCGTATCGATATCAGACAGCAGGCGTTGATAACTCAGGTCAAACAGCGCGTTGGCGATGTCAGGGCTTGCATGGAAAGTAATGGGAGCGACCCAGTAATACTTGGTCTCGAACCTGCGGACATATTTGACTTCGTCATTGCCGGGCTTGAGTTGCTGATAAAGCGGGAGACGCGCCAACACCTTATTGCGCAGCGAGGCATGTCTTTCGATCAGCGCCCTAAACTGATCGAAATCACGCGGTATTTCGTAGACCGATCTTTGCTGCGGATCATTGCCCAGGAATACCAATAAGCCTTGGGCTGTCTGGTCTTCATAATATTCAGGCGTTGGCAGAAATACCGCCCGTTCCAGCTTCACTCGCGACGTGCCCTCAAACTGCACGAGCCAGGGTTCGATCCAGCCATTCAAGTAATCATTAGCGAGTGCTATGAGTGTCGCGGCTGAGGCTCTGTGCTCCAGATATCGACGGATAATGTTATCCAGTTCGTGTCGCGTGAGCAGCAGGGAAAGTTCTTTGACGTTAGGGCGATTAAAGTGCGCCTCGACCTCGCGGATGTAGCGCTCCTGCAGGTTCACCGTATCGAACAGATCGCGTAACTCAGGCGGAAACGCAGGGGGCCAGCGGATACGCAGTCGTGTGGCGTCTTTCAGGTCGTGGCGAAAAAAGTCGGTGACGATCTGGTGGAGTTCAAAGGTGGCGATCTTGGGGCGGGGAGGGCTGACGCCGATCAATCCGCTGTGACGAGAGTCGGTGTATTCGACATTGATCTTCATGTTACTGGTGACCAGTGCCTTGTGCGGCTCATGCATCGTTGAGCGCTTCACTTCCGTGCGAATGAAATCATCGATAAAAGCGAAGGGGGAAAGCAATCTGGGTTGAGAAACCGAGTCGATCAGATCGGCCAGTTCATTGGCCAGATGGTCGATATCGGCGGGGACTGTAGCTGTAGTGCTCATGCGTCATTCCTTGACAGGTCATGGGCAGTGCATCCATTGCTCTGCTCAGGCTATGGAATATAGAGGTTGGGACTTGGCGCGGTTGTAGGACGTTTCTTTGTTGTCGCGGGGTAAAGGCGCGGGATGCAGAAGTGTCCTGAGGCACTGCGCTCCGCAGGCTGACGTGGGACCGGCTTTAGCCGGGAAGGCGGTATTTTTGCAGATGAAGATTCGGAGCCTGTCCCGGCCTATTCCCGGCTGAAGCCGGTCCCACGTCATCAGTGATGCCACATGAACCAGCGTCGTTCATGTAACTTCAGCTAACCAAATAACCCCGTCCTACACCCCATTCCTGCGGCCTTTTCCCTTTCTTCTGAGTGAAGTTTCCGAGAAAATCCTGACCCCTTGCGCAGGGTGATTTCGGGCACTAGGCTGCGTCCGTCGTTGAGTATCAGCGATCGGGTTTAGCAGCCTGTTTGACTTCAATTCCGGTGCAAGTACCGTCTATGGCGGCTTTGTGCGGGGCATCTTCGGGTGCGCCGGTTTTTGGGATTAGGTCGCCGGTCTGCTAACCCGTATCAAAGTCGCCACCTTTGCTTGTTTAGCAGCGATCATTCGGTGGCCTAGCTAAAGGCCTAATCAGATGATCAAAGTAACGCCAGATCCACCACAACCCACCCTCGAAGAATCGCTGCAGCACGTCAGCGACCTGTTGCGTTGCGCAGCCGCCACCGCTTACGAAACCGGCGACAGCCTTAACGGGCCGAAGCGCGATTTAGCGTTTTCGGTGGTCCACCTGATCGGTATGGCCAAGAGCGAGCTCGAACGCTCGCTGGCGCGGGTTGAGTCCAGGTAACGCAGCGAACTTTGTTCGAGATTCGATGTTTGCCCGCAAGCTGACGTGGGACGGGCTTTAGCCGGGAAGGCGGTCGCTCTGACAGCATATTTTTGGTGACTCTACTGGCCTCTTCCCGGCTAAAGCCGGTCCCACGACATTGCACAAGTACTGAGATCACACTTGTGGGAGCGAATTCATTCGTGAAGGGGTCGTTACATCTGCAGCCTGTGTATCGTCTGGAGGGCCGCCTTCCCGAATAAATTCGGTCCCACAGGTTCGATGTGAGCCAAGGGCTTGGACATCCTGTGGGAACTTTGCATTTCAAGCCTTAATCGATTAGAGCTTCTTGTCCAACCCAAACCGCTGACGCAATTTTTTATCCAGCAGCCCTTTGGGCAACAACCAGCTCATCAGTGGCAAGACCCTTGAGCCATTGCCCGAGCGCAGGAGTCGTGGCGGTTCGGCTTGTTGCACGGCGCGCAGCACATCGCGGGCGAAATCGGCGGCGGGGGTGGGGTTGTCTTGCGAAGCTTTCGCCCGCGCTCGAATCCCTTCACGCAGAGGCCACCACGGCGATTGCTCGTTGATCAGCAATTCAGCCTCATGACTGGCATTCTTCGCAAAACTGGTATCGATGGCTCCGGGCTGAACCTCCAGCACCTGAATCGAGAAGGGCGCCAGCTCCAGACGCAACGCATCGCTCAACGCATGCACTGCTGCTTTTGACGCGCAATACGCCCCGGCGAATGGCGTGACCAAAATACCGGATACGCTGCCTATATTGACGACCAGACCTTTGCGACTGCGCAGTGCCGGGAAAAACGCCCTCGTCACGCCCACCACCGAAAACACATTGGTTTCAAACTGGCGCTGCATCGCCTCGACGCCGCCATCAAGCAGCGGCCCCATGGCGCCATAACCGGCGTTGTTGATCAACACATCCAGCCCATCAAACCGGGTCGCCAATTGCTGCAATGCCACACCGTCATTGACGTCCAGTTGTACGCCCGTGAAACCCGCAGCATTGAGCGCGGCGACGTCTTCAGGTTTGCGCGCTGTGGCCCAGACCTCATAACCGGCACCTTTGAAAGCATCCGCCAAGGCGCGGCCAATGCCGCTGGAGCAGCCAGTGATGAGGACGTTAGGCATTGAGTTGTTCCTTTGAATTAGTCCGAAAAACTGCCTTGTAAATGTTCAGCCCGAAACTCCAGCGTCTGCGGGCGATAGCCTTGGCGCAGGGGCGGCAACGGCAGACAATCCTGCCATTGGCTACCGGCCTGCAAATCGCCAGGGCCATGATAGCGGGGGCCTGCATAGGCATCGTCGGTAAGGTTGACGGTGTCGCCCGGCGCATAAGCGGCGACGCGCCAGTGCAGTTCGCGTAGCGGGACTTTATTGGTGTTGTCGATCAGTACCAGCAGCGGTTTGCCGACCGGGCATTGGTCCGGAGCGTAATCCATGCGTATGCCCAAGTGCTCCAGGCGGCGGGTTTCCCGGCTGTCTTGCCAGATGACAACCATCGCGACAATCCCCAGGCCAGCGGCCGCCGCGAGTGAAACAGGCAAGGCTTTAGCCGGGTACCGCAGCAACAATACCAGCCAGGTCAGGATAAGCAGTGCGCCAAACAGCATGAGTCGCGCCTCGTGAACAGATGAGCACGCATCGTACCGAAAGCGGGGCGGGGTTTGCTAATGGTGGAGCTACAGGAGCTGACGTGCATCGCCTGTAGGAGCGAATTTGTTCGCGAAAGCTTTCCGACAGCCCTCGCAGATGTATTGGATTTACCGGCCTCTTCGCGAATGAATTCGCTCCTACCCAGTTCGATACCCATCAAAATCGCAGGCCAAAAAAAACCTCAACAACCTACTGCGGATGGGGTACGCAAAAGGTTGTTGAGGTGTACTGCTCGTTGCCGATTGCAGTTAAAACAGCAGATTAACGTGCAATGGTTTGCGTCTTCACGCCAGCTTCCAGTTGCGCGGAGCGACCGTAAACGTCTTCGTAACGTTCGATGTCGTCTTCACCCAGGTAGCTGCCCGATTGAACTTCGATGATTTCCAACGGGATCTTGCCTGGGTTTTTCAGGCGGTGAACCGAGGCAATCGGGATGTAGGTCGACTGGTTTTCGGTCAACAGGAACACGTTTTCGTCACAGGTAACCTGTGCAGTGCCCGATACCACGATCCAGTGTTCGGCGCGGTGGTGGTGCATTTGCAGGGACAGGCTGGCACCCGGTTTTACCGAGATGCGTTTGACCTGGAAGCGGCCGCCCATGTCTACGGAGTCGTAAGAACCCCACGGACGATAGACTTCAAGGTGGTTCTGGGTTTCGCTGCGGCCTTGCTCATTGAGCGTGTTGACCATCTGCTTGACGCCCTGAACCTTGTCCTTGTGAGCAATCATCATGGCGTCTTTGGTTTCGACGACAACGATGTTGTCCAGACCGATCACCGACACCAGTTTGCCGTTGCCGTGGATCATGCAGTTGCGGCTGTCCTGGATAACCACGTCGCCTTTAGTGACGTTGCCGTTGGCGTCTTTCTGTTGCACAGCCCACAGCGAGGACCAGCAGCCAACGTCGTTCCAGCCAGCGGTCAATGGCACAACGCAAGCGCGCTGGGTTTTTTCCATCACGGCGTAGTCGATGGAGTTGTCCGGGCAGCAGGCGAAGGTGGCTTCGTCGATGTCGATGGTGTCGCCTTCGTGGTTGCTGCGCTCCAGGGTCAGCATGCAGGTGTCGTAGATGTCCGGATCGTGCTTCTTCAGCTCTTCGAGGAAGCGGCTGGCGCGGAACAGGAACATGCCGCTGTTCCAGTAGTAACCACCGGCTTCAACGAACTCGGTTGCGCGCTGTTCGTCAGGCTTTTCGACGAAGTGCGATACGCGGCTCACGCCTTCTGGCAGCAGCGCATCAGCAGTGGATTTGATGTAGCCATAACCGGTTTCCGGCTTGGTGGCCGGTACGCCGAACAGGACCATCTCGCCACGCTCGGCCGCAACAGTGGCCAGAGCCAGTGCGCGTTGCAGAGCTTTCTGATCTTCGATCACGTGGTCAGCAGGCATGACCAGCATCAGCTCGTCGTTGCCTTCGCTCAGCAGGTGCATGGCGGTGATGGCAACGGCTGGCGCAGTGTTACGGCCAAACGGTTCCATGATGATGGTTTGAGTGTCGAGGCCCAGCACGCCGAGCTGCTCGTTGACGATGAAGCGGTGATCTTTGTTGCAGACTACGATCGGTGCTTGCATGCCTTCGAACTTCAAACGCTCGAGGGTTTGCTGGAAGAGGGTGTGGTTCCCGGTCAGCGCCAGAAACTGTTTAGGGAATTGTTTACGCGAAAGCGGCCAGAGTCGTGAACCGCTACCGCCTGACAAGATCACTGGAATCATGTTGTTTCTCCAAGAGCATTTCGAAATAGGGCTGTACGTCGGTCTGTCGTTTCTGTCTTGTTTTTGTTCCGTGTCTGTCGGCCCATCAATAAGTGGGCCGACTGACTAATCCTTGATTAGCGCGTTGCTACAGGTGGTTTTACCCACACTGGAGACAGGCCACTGCCGCTACCAGTGATGTAAAGCACGGCAGCTTCGCCACGCTCCAGGGCAACCGGTTTCAGGTCAGTCACTTTCTTGTCGCCGTCGTACAGCGCCAGGCTGACTTTTACCGGGTTGATTTCACGCTCGCCGGTGCCTTTGGCAGCAACGGTTTTTACGACTTCGGTCTTGCCGTCAGCAGTTTTCAAGGTCAGTGCCTTGTCGCTCAGGTTCTGTACGCGAACCAGGGATTTCTGCTTGTTTTTGAACGGTGGTTCTTCAACCAGTTGAGGCTTGCCGCTGGCGTTGTTCACCAGGGTGTAATAGTGGTCGCCTGCCAGTTTCACCGGGACGCTTTGGCTGCCCAGTTTGGCGGTGTAATCACCTTGTGGCATGAAGCTGAATGCAGTGCTGCCCTGTGGTGCGACTTCGTTCATGTTGGTGTTGCCAACCGAAGCGCTGATCTCGGAGCTGCTGGCGTTGTAGAC
This sequence comes from Pseudomonas sp. Irchel 3A5, assembly GCF_900187575.1. Lineage (NCBI taxonomy): Bacteria > Pseudomonadati > Pseudomonadota > Gammaproteobacteria > Pseudomonadales > Pseudomonadaceae > Pseudomonas > Pseudomonas sp. Irchel 3A5. The sequence goes on from NZ_FYDU01000024.1 coordinate 32,998, forward strand.
ACGCACGAAGGTCGAACCTTTTGGTGCGGTTGGGCCATACAGCGCGGAGTCACCGGCGAATGCTTGCAGGGTGAAGAGGCTGATACCGGCAGCCAGTGCGCAGGTTTTCAGCAGGCTTTTCTTGGCAGTGCGAGTGTTCGAATTCTGTAGGTTCATAAGTGTAGTCCTCTCAGTTTTGGGCCTGGTTTGGCGAGTCGGAAGGTTTGACGTTCTGAACGACGTTTTGTTGCGTTTTGATCGCGTCAGGAGCAGCTTTTTTTAGCTGTGCAATCCACTGCTGATCAAAGTCTTTAAGGTCGTTGTGAACGGGCAGATAACGTTCCGGAAATTCCCAGATCAATACTTGCGGCGGGCTGTTTTTGAACGCGTCGGTTTGCAGGTATTTGAGCATCGGCAGGATCGGGCCATGGCCGTCTTCCGCGTAGTTCACAACATCACTGTGCAGCGCCTCTTTAAGCGCACCGACGAAGTTCCAGTTCGGGTTGGCGCTGTAGCTGGTGCCCACCAGACCAACAGCAACATCGCTGTCGGCGAACAAGGCGTCATCACCTTCGGCTTCTGCTGCTACCGGGTCAGTGCTGCGTTGTTGCAGTTGATCCGGTTGCGGCAATAGATTGCTGAACAGCGGGTCCAGCGGCAGGAAGTTGGTCAGGTCGCCTTTGTACGGCGCTGTTTCCTTGGCCTGAGTGACGAACTTTTCAGGCTCACCGCTCAATGGTGTCTGCTGTGCGATCACTGTGCCCAACTGCTTGGCCACAACTTCTGCACCCATTGGCGTCCAGTGAGTATCGGTGCGCAGGAAAACCTGACCGTGTTGCTTGGCACCTTGCAGCGGTGTCAGCAAATCAGGTGCGAGCAAACCGGCTTGCGCAGCGTGTTCGTGGAACTGCTGATAAAGGTCGGTGTGCAACGTGGCAGGTTTGTTGTCGCCAATGTGCTCTGGGTACAAGCGAGTCTTGGCAGGAATAATCGCCAGCACCAGCTTGGTACCTTTGGCGTTCAGTTCGTCACGTACGCCCTGGATGAGTGCCAGGTTTTCCGCTTCGTTCTTGTCGCCATTAGCGATGGCATCGAACTCTTCATCAGTGAACAGCCACTGATCCTTTCCAAGTACGACGCCTGGACGGCCTTCGTTGAACAGCTTGTAATCCAGCGCTGCCCAGAGGTTGGTGCCCAGGCGCTTGATCGGAAACTCTTCGTCGTAATGAGTTTCCGCAGCCTTGGTCCATTTACCGTTAAGCACGGTAGTTTCCGGGGTTGTCGAGAAGCTGGCAAAGCTGCGCAGCGACCAGACACCCAGTACCAGCAAGATGGCCAGGAACAGGCCAATGTAGAGGATACGTAATGAACGGGTCATGGCGGGTCCTCAGAATTGGAAGTAAAGGAACGGCGAGAAGCTTTGCGCCGACAGTTTGAGAATCGAAGCAATGAACAGCAGCAGGATCAGTGCGCGCATTGCGTAACGTGGCCAGTCAGCAACCCAGTAAGCAGGCTGTACCTGAGCTTCAGTACCCACGATGTAGCCTGGCTCGTGAATGCTTCCTGGTTTGTCACCCGGTACGGCTTTGATCATGCCTGGCTGCGCAGTGGCAGGGCCGTCAGCCTGAACACCCAGATCCGGGTTGCTCTTGCTGGCAGCTTTTTCGGCAGGACGGTTGGCGTAGAAGTCACGCAGACCGAAGAACGCCAGTGTTGCGTAAGCCACGACCATGGTCGCCACTTGCAGACCGGTGAGGCTGGCCTGGTTGAGTTCGGACAGTTTCCAGTCACCGAAGCTGAACATTGCGCCGTACATACGGCCGGCAACGTGCAGGTTTTCGGAGCGGAAGATGACCCAGCCGGTAACCACGATCAGGAAGGTCAGGGCCCAGCGCATCACGTTGAATGTACGTGGAGCGGTGTTAAGGCCGATGGCTTTCTCGATTGCCAGCCAGATACCGTGCCATGCACCCCAGATCACGTAAGTGATGTTGGCGCCGTGCCACAAACCACCCAGCAGCATGGTCAGGAACAGGTTGCGGTAGGTCGCGAACTTGGAACCACGGTTTCCGCCCAGTGTGATGTACAGGTAGTCACGCAACCAGGTGGAAAGGCTGATGTGCCAGCGACGCCAGAACTCGGTGATCGACTGGCTGATGTAAGGCTGTTTGAAGTTTTCCATGAAGCGGAAACCCATCATCAGGCCCAGACCAATGGCCATGTCGCTGTAACCGGAGAAGTCGAAATACAGTTGCGCGGTGTAAGCCAGCGCACCCAGCCAGGCATCACCTGTGGTCGGGTTTTGCAGGGCGAAGCAGTGATCGGCAACGACTGCGAGGGTGTCGGCGATGAACACTTTCTTGATGAAACCCTGCATGAAGCGCGTGCAGCCTTCGGAGAACTTGTCCAGGGTGTGGGTGCGATTGTTGAACTGGTCAGCCAGGTCACGGAAACGCAGCACAGGGCCTGCAATCAAGTGCGGGAAGATCGCAACAAATGCAGCAAAGTCGATCAGGTTGCGTGTGGCCGGGGTGTCACCGCGGTACACGTCAATGATGTAGCTGATGGACTCGAAGACATAGAACGAGATACCGATCGGCAGCAACACGTGGGTCAGGATGAACGGTTCCAGACCGACCGACGTCATCATTGCGTTGATGCTGTCGACGCCGAAGTTGGCGTACTTGAAGTAGCCCAGGATACCGAGGTCAACCACCACGCCCAGCAACAGCCAGCGTTGTGCCGGCTTGGTGCGAACGCCTGCCGCACCTATCTGCAGGCCGATCCAGTAGTTCCACACCGTTACGCCGATGAACAGCGCGAGGAAGTCCACACGCCACCAGGCATAGAACACATAACTGGCAATCAGCAGCAGCAGATTGCGATAGCGTTGCCCGCTCAAGTAATACAAGCCGAGGAAGATCGGCAGGAACAGGAACAGGAACACGTTGGATGAGAACACCATCCTGATATCTCCGTTTATCCATCAGTCAAGGGCCCAAAGCCCCCCCAAACCCCCCACACCGATGTGGGGGTTAACGCGTTACCTGTAGGAGCTGCCGAAGGCTGCGATAAGGTCGGTACGACCTTCGAGCAACTCCGAAATCAGCGACTGCTCCGCAGCCGATCGCAGCCTGCGGCAGCTCCTACAGTTTTAATCGTGTATCAACCGCCTTTGTCGCCCTTCTCATGCTCAGGGTCGTAGACCTTGGTCAGGTCACCGCCCAGGCGGAAAGTCTTGAAGGGTTGTTTTTCGTGCTTGTCTTCAAGCACTTCAGGGCTGCAGGTGTAGAGCGAGCAGTACGGTTCGAGCCAGGCAAATTTCGGATCCTTCTTGAGGTCCGTCATGTCCTGTTTTTCACCGTTTTTAGCAGCGAAAGCTGCCGGGTCTTTCACGCCAGACAACACGCGGTCAGCCAGACGCTTCAAAGCACCGTTGTTTTCCGGACGCACATCTACACCGTTTGCCTGCGCAAAGCTGGCGATCATCGCCAGTGGCGGCAAGGCGTAGTTGTGATAGGAAAGGGCACGTTGACGACGCTTCATCTCGTTCGGCAGATAGCCTTCCGAATCGACCTGATTGGCGGCGACTTTGAATTCTTTGATCGCCCAGTCGAACAGGTCCTGACGGTTGGTGGCGACAGCGGTTGCCATCACCGACCATGCGGCCCAGTAAGAGTGGTTGTTGATTTTTTCCAGCGGCAGGTTGCTCCAGTCACTGACGACCTGGTCAGCCAGTTTGCTGAACCATGCCTCAATGATTTGCGCGTCCGCTTGACGGTTGGCCAACGGATGCGAATCGGAGAACTTCAAGCGCAGGTAAGCGGAGGACATGCTGCCCAACGCCCATTTGCGCATCGACTTGCCGGTGTGGTTGAAGTCCTTGGACTCCAGCGCATCGGCCTTGGCCCAGGTCGTCATCATGTTCAGCGCACAATCGAGCTGCTCGGGACGACCATCGCGCATGTACTGCATCACGACTTTGCTGACGCCACGCTCAAGGGTGGTGATGTCTTTTGTCGCACTGCGAAATGCTTCTTCGGACTGTTCGTTCAGGGTCGCACGCGCCTTGTCCGAACCTTCGTATTTGCTGCGGAACACCAGCTTGTCGGTGTAAGGCTTTGGAATGGCGTCACAGCTGAAGTTGTGGTCGCCGGTTTTCATTTTTTCGATCGGAGCGTCGTAGCCTTTCGGCGGCACGAGGTTCGCGGCGCTGGCGGCCCCGGCGCCACCGGCCATGATGGCCAGTGACAGCAGGGTAGGTAACATCAGTTTCGGAGTGTGCATAGGTAGCCTCATAACCCGGCTTGCGCGGTTCGCTGCGCAGTGGCTGGGAACACGTTGCGTTTGCATACTTTCGCTTCGACTTTCTGGGGTGCAGTGCCCGCTTCCGGACCCTGGATTTCCAGTGCGAGCAGTTGCTGGTCAGCCCAGTCCTGATCTGTTCGCAGTTCGAAGGAGAAGCGCCCGTCTGTATCGGATGTTTCCGGTTTTTCGATTTTCAGATCTTCGTGACGACCGTTCATGTACCAGAGTCTGGCTTGCAGGACTTTTACCGAAGTGTCGGCAAAACGGATGTCGATCTGATTGCTGCCATTGCGAATGTCCTTGATTCCATTCTTGCCGTTGACCAGCACTTCGTTGTTGCCGGTTTTCAGCGTGGTGCTTGCACTCATCAGCGCAGGTTTGCCTTCGCAGCCGTTATCGAGCAGCGACATCATCTGGCGGTAAATGGTCTCCTGGTCCAGGCGGTACAACGGCGAGAATTCCCAGATCAGGATTTTTGGTGGACGTTTCTGGAAGTCTTCACTGCCCAGGTACTGCAGCATCGAACCTTCCAGGCCACCGCCCGGGAAGGCGACGTTGAGGATGTCGGCACCGATGTACTCTTGCAGGAAGCCGGCGAAGTTGTAGTTCTTGCCGCTGTGACTGGTACCGACCAGCGTGATTTCCGGGTTGCCGGAATCACTGAACAGGTCGCCGTCACCAGCCTCGCCTTTAGGCTCGGTGGTGAACTGGTCCATGTACTGGATCGCGTAGGTGTTGCCGCACAGTTGTGCCGCCATGTTGTGCAGGGTACCGGTCTTGCCCATGCGTCCCGAAACGTGGCTTTCGAATTCACGCTTTGGAATGTCGGCGTAGCCCGGGATTTTCTTCACGGTTTCGGCAACGATTTTCGCAGTGCGCTGGGCGCCGTATGGCGTCCAGTGCTGGTCACCACGGAAATAGAAATCATGAGCCTGTTGTTCGTTGGTCAACGGCGACAGATCCGGAACCCAGTAGCCCATCTTGTCGAAGCGACCCAGCATGGCCTTGTAGTTGGTCAGCGCTTTTTCGTAGTCGAACTTGTCGCGTTCGGCAGGGAACAGTTTGTTGCGATCCACCAGGCCACGGGTCGGCTGATAGACCACCACCAGTTCAACGCCTTTGCTCTTGAAAGCATCGTGCAGCTGTTGCATGCGACGATAGCCTTCCGGCGTGGTGTTGAATTCGGTACGCAGGTCTTCCTGGGTACGGAACAGCCAGTCACCTTGCGCCTGCACCAGCGTGGTGAAGTTCTGCTGGTAGCGCGTGGTGTAGTTTTTGGCGTCATGCGCTTGCGGGCACAGCTGGCAGCATGGCTCAGCGGTGAAGTTGGGCGCTTGCAACTCGTCTGCACGTGCGCCGCTGCTGATAGCCATCAGTGCTGCGGTCAGGCCGGACAGGCTGAGTAATTTGATCAAGTGTGCATGCATAAACATTACCTTCTCAGTCCTGAAGTTCTTTCTGGCTTTCGACCGGATCGATCAGCACGGCTTTCTGTTGGCGTACCAGCAGGTCAAGGATTTCATCCTGACGTTCGCCCAGAATGCCGGCGAAGCTGATACCGCTGTTCTTGGTCGGAGCCAGCATCGCCACTCGGTAGAGTTCGATACTCAGTGGCGAATCGATCGACAGTGGGCCCGAGTTGTTACCGGTCAGCTCGCCGCCGACAACAATCAGCGACACCTTGGATTCGAACGGGTCGAGCGCGATGTCGCGGTCGGTGTCGCTCAGATCCTTGATGTGGCCGTAGACACCCAACAGACCGTTGGCCATGGCGATGTTCTCGTAAAGGCGGATGTTCACGCTGTTACGAACGCGTATGCCGTGACGACGGTTGGCGATCACTTTGTTGCCCCACAGCAGGTTGTCGCCGCTTTCATACAGGGTGATGCCGTCAGTGTGGTTCTGGTAAACCTCGTTGTAGGCAACGATGTTATTGACGCTGTTACGGTCCAGAACCATGCCGGACAACTTGTTGTTGTGGGTCTTGTTGTTGAAGATGAAGCTGTCGTTCACCTCACGGGAAATAATGATCCCGTGCTTTTTCTTGGTGCCGTAGACGTCGTTTTCGGCAATGATCAGACCGTGGGAACGGTCGTGCGGGTCGATGCCGTAAACGATGTTGTCGCGGTAGGTGCTGCCTTTGACCACGAAGTCTTTGGTTTCATAGCAGTAGAAGCCGTACCACATATCCGAGAATTCCGAGCCGACGATCCAGCCGGTCGGATCAGGCTTGTTCATCTCTTTGACCATGTTTGGCGTGTACTGGGAAATACTCACACCGTAAGACTTGCTCTGGTCGTAACCCAGGCTCGCCATTTTGGTGTTGATGATGTAGACCTCGGAGCCACCCCAGGACAGCAGGAACGGACGGAATTCATCGGGCTTGCGGAAGGTCGACGGTGTGTTGTCCTTTTCGCGCCAGCCATTCATCTGGGTGTCGCTCATGAACAACTTGCCTTCGACGACCAGGAACGCACCTTTCTCTTGTGACAGGCGCAGCTCCTTGGTTTTCTTGTTGGCTTCGAAGATGCCGGTAGCCTTGACCAGAATCGGCAGGCGAGCCACGTAAGTGCCTGGCGATACTTCGCTCAGGTACTGTTTCGGGACTTTTTTCGCCAGATCCTGAACCGTCACATAGCCGTCTTCGATGATGATTGCCTGTGGGATGCCTTGTTGGCGGGCAACCCATTCGGCCATCTTGTTATCGCCACCGATGAACTCTTTCAGACCCACTTCCGACATCATTCTGGCAACCCGAACCTTGCCCGCTTTGGTGCGGACAATTTTCTTGGCAGCGGCTTCGGCGGTGTAGCCGGAGAGGTCTGGCAGCGTAGGTTTTTCCAGATGCAGTGTTTCCACTGGCGGGCTGCTGATGGTGTAGGTTTTTGCTTCCTGCAATTCCTTGACCACTGCCGCGCCGTTCACCGGAGCCGGCACCGGGTTGACCGGCACTGTGGCGGCCATGGCGGAGCTGGCGAGCAACAGCGCGCCGCTCAGCACTGCGCTTTCGAGCAGTGCTTGTGGCCATGCGCGGTTGCGCAGACTGCTTGCTTGACTGTTCATCTCATCGCACTCCTTTCGCGGTTGCATCAGAAGCGCCAGATGACGTCGACAATGGCGCGGTGCATGTAGCTGTCGACTTCGCTGCCATAGGCATCACCCGGTTTGAAGACACCGGCACGCAGACGGACGAGCGCTGAAGGTTCATCCATCGACTGGCTGATTGCCGCAGGCAACAGACCGCCTTTGAAGTATTTGGTCACGACCAGGTCCATTTCCTGACCCAGGTCTTTTTCGCCATCGGTAGTCAGTGGCAGGGAGGAAAGAACGCCTGGACGATCTTCATCCTGGCCAACAGCGTTGATGCCCGAGGTACCGATGCGCGCATTGCCATCGGTGCGGCGGAATTTGTGGTAGATCAAAGAAGCGTCGTATTCATCCTGCATCTGCCAGGAGGCGAACAGCGAGCCGCTTTCCACGTTGGCCATTTCGCCCTGGAAGGCTTCACCGAAGCGGTGGATGCGCGAGCGTGTGCCGGTCCAGTTCGAGCGGTTGGATTCCAGACCGTTCTGTTCGTATTCCTTGCTGGCACGCGAGTAGGCGGCGCCGACTTGCCATTGCGGGTCCAGACGGAAGCGCAGACCCAAGTCAGTGGCCCAGCCATTGACGTTGTTGTTGGTCTTGTCACCTGCCAGGTACGTGCCGTCTGGCTGTGCAGTGGTAGCGATCTGGCTGCGATCACCGGACAGCCAAGTCAGGCTGCCCCAGTAGTTGATCGGGTTGATGTTGCGATAGTTGTAGGCATCGCTGTTGGCCTGCAGGCCGAGCCAGGTCAAGTCGCCATTGGAGGTCTTGTCCAGGTCGTCGACTTGTTCGCCCGGCTTCTTCAGGTTGCCATCGTCCTGGCTGTGGTGTGCGCGCACACCGGCCCATTGACCTGGCATCCACTGGTAGCTGACGTCGCCGAAGATGTGTTTACGGTCTTCGTCTTGCGCGGACAATTCAGTCAGGTCAGTGCGGTATTCGCTGAAGCGTTGAGCCACGCCCACATCGGCTTTGAGCAGGGTGGTGTCAAAGACCCAGTTCACGGCTTCGATGTTGGTGTCGTGCCATTGGCCGTCGTCGTTGCGCAGACGCTGACGACCGACTTTGAGTATCTCGCCGGGGTAGGCGGTGAAGCCGCTGTAACCAATCCAGAATTCGCGCAAGGCCAGATAGCTCTTGTCGACTTCGCGCTCGCTGGCGTTGCCGCGAGCCTGAGTAGTTTGCTGGCTCTCAGCGTCGGTTTGCTCAAGAGGGTCAGTCTGAATGGTGTCAGTGGCAGTGACCACTTGACCCATCGCGTAACCGCTCCAGTCGCCACGTTCGCCATAGACCCAAGGACGCAGGTCCAGACCGATACCGTTCACATCGCCACCGGAGCGCGTGCCCAGGTCGCGGTCGTCTTCGGCCTGGCCGCTGATTTTAACTTCCAGACCAAAGTTTTTCTCTTCAGTCAGCGCCGCCAGTGTCGGCGTGGCCCAGAGCAGGGTAAAGCCAAGACCCAAGCCAGCGGCCATCAGGGGATTCAACTTCATAGTGGTGCGTCCTCGCCGTCTTCTTCTTTCAGGGCTTGAATGGCCAGCGCGTTTTGGCTGGTGATGCCCCGGACGTTTTTCTCTTGCTGCAACAGCCGTTGGGCGGTGGCGAGTTTTTCAGGGGGCAGGGCGGTACTGATTTCCTGCGCGAGATCAGTGGCAGCCGGCGTCGGCGTTGGAGCCTGAAGCGCCAGTTGGCTGAAGACCCAGGCATTGACCGGGTTAGGCATGGTGCCTCTGCCCTGGGAGAACAATTGGGCAATGGCAAAGTCCGCGCTGTTCTGGCCGCCACGTGCAGCGATCAGCAGTTCGTCCAGTGCTTTTTGCGATTCAACCTTGCCGAGGTAGCCACGGCGGTAAATCTGGCCCAGGTAGTAATGCGCGGAGAGCTCACCACCGGCGGCGGCTTTTTTCATGTGCTCTTCGGCTTTGAGTGAATCAGCCGGTACCCATTTACCTTCGTAGTACAGGCGACCCAGCAACAGTTCGGCGCGGGGTTGGTCCGCAGCGCGACCGTTGTCCAGGTATTCCATCATCTTGTTGACGTCGCCCAGTTCGGGGAAGTCGTAAAGCAGTTTGGCCAGTGTTACCCAGGAAGCGGGGTAACCCGGTGCAACCTGTTCAAGCAATTGCTGAGCAGTTTTTTCGTCGGGAGTACCGATGGATGCGTCACCCAACACACGGGCTACGCTGTCAACACGCTGGGCGCCGACGCCGCCCACGGCGTAAGCACTTTTCAGTTGCTCGACCACGGCGGTGCGTTGTTCGTTCTGACCACGTTTCTGATAGACCGTCACCAGCTCGACGTAGCAGATGTCGACTTTGCTCAGTGCGCTTTTGCAGATGTTTTCCACATCATCCAGGTGCTGGTCGTAAGTGCCTTGGGTGCGGTACAGCAGCACTTGGGCCAGACCGGCTTCCGGATAACCCTGTGCACGCCACTCGCTGATTTTCTGCTGGGCATTCACGTTCGGAAAGCTGTGCGGGAATTGCAGGTAGAGCATGGCCAACGGCGTCAGCGAACTGGTGTCGCCACTGGCGAATGCCTTTTTCAACAGGCTTTCCGCTTCGTGGTGTTCAGCTTCGGTCGCACCCGGTTTGGTCGCCAGCAGGCGACCCAGACGGGCCTGAGCGCGCGGCGAGGTTTCAGCCGCAGCGCGATAAGTGGCTTCAGCTTCCTTGATGCGCTGCGGATCACCGCTTTGCACTGCGATGTCAGCCAGGCCTACCTGTGCATCGCTGTAGCCCAGGTCCGCCAGTTGCCGATAGTTTTGTTCTGCCAGAGCGGTATCGCCGTTCTTCAAGGCTTCATTGGCCAGGCGTTCATCGGGCAGACCGGCGCAACCGGTCAACGCGATGGCAACAGCCAGGCTCAATAGGGTAGGGCTCGACAATCGTTGTAATGGGCTACGCATGTTAGAGACCCGCGGCCATGGCTTTGTCGATCAGCCAGTTCATCGATGGACCACGATCGCTGGTGACTTCAACCGGACGGCCAGCCAGGGAAGTGTCCAGCACTTCGTCAGGCTTGATCTGTACGCGGATATCGGTAGCCAGATCGGTTTCGCTCAGATTGGTGCTGCTGACGATTTTGCCGCTGCGCACGTTGTCTTCACCGGCCACCTGGAAGTTCACGCGGGTGCCTGGCTTGACGTCGTTGAACTGGCGATAGGTAAAGCGGGCTTCAACATTGGCAGCGGTGTTACGCGGTACCAGTTGGAAGATCACCTGGCCTTTGGCAGCGAACTGACCATCGGAAACCAGTTGTTTGGCGATCACGCAGTCGCATGGGCTGGTGAGGGTGCCGGCCATTTGCTTGCCGTAAAGTTCTTCGATTTTTGCGGGTTGCAGGTCGTCACCGTTCAGGCTGCCCTTGAGCATTTCCAGCATGCTGGTGTTGAACGAGGCCATTGGTGCGCCTTTGGCGACCGGAGTGTTGACCGCCACCAGGCTCTGCACGGTGCCTTCGCGTGGCATGGTCACGTCCATGGCTGGCAAGGTCACCAGGCCGGCCGAGGAGTGGCTGACGAAGTACAGGCCGTAAACGGTTTTGAAGATAAAGCCGAATGCTGCCAGACCGACGATGAAGATGCCGAGGGTGAAGGTCACTGCGCGCAGGCGACCCAGAGCGCTCATGCCGTCGCCGCTGCCTTTCACCTTGCGTGCTTTGGTGAAGTTGTCACGCTGCAGGGTAGCGAGCACTTCACCCATGCTGACGATGTCGCCGCTCAGGTGCGACGTGATCAGGTGACGCAGGGTGGCGATGTCTTGTGCTTCCAGATTCTGGAACTGGCAACCTACGCGGCCGGTGGAAGGATCAATGGAGCGCACCTGCATCTCAACGTCCATGGCCAGGCCAAGGTTGTCGATCAGGAACTGCAGACGCCCTTTGATAACTTCTCCTGCCGTTGGGCGCTGCTGTGCAGGCGCGACGAAGCTCAGGCCGCCAGCGGACAAGTCTTCAACTTGTACCAGAGGCGCGTTCGGGGCTTCGAGCAAGCGCAGCTTGGCCGGGATTTTGACCCGGGCGTGTTGGCGCTGGGCTTCGGATTCATGTACGACGTTTGCATTCACGGCTGTGTTCATGGCTAATTTTTCCTACTTAAGCGATTAATCCGTTGGCCCGGTTTAAACCATCGTCAACAGCACTGCGACGAAGATGGTGCCAGCCGAGAAAGTCATGGTCCGGGAAGACCAGGTGTTGAACCAACCCTGGAAGCTGGCCATGTCGCGGCTGAGTTTGGTGTCTTGGCGCGTCCAGGACTGGCGGTCCAGGCGGAAGAAGACGTAGATCTTCATCAGTGCGCCGACGATCTGGTTGTAATAAAGAATCACGGGGTAGGCCGGCCCGATGTTGTGCCCTGACAAGGACAGCAGCAGGGTCAGGATCAAGCGAGTGATACCGATCCACAGCAGATACATCAGGATGAACACACCGCCGTATTTGAAGCTGGCGATGATCGCAACGGTGAGGCCGAGAATGGAGGTCCACATCGACACACGCTGGTCGAACAGCACGATGCTGGTGAAGATCCCCAGACGGCGAACGCCCAGACCCAGTGCACGTGAGTTCTGACGCAGGTTGTTGCCGTACCAGCGATACATCAGTTTGCGGCTGGCCTTCAAGAAGCTCTTTTCCGGCGGGTGCTCAACGGTGTTGATCGTGGCGTCCGGCACGTAAAACGTGTCGTAGCCAAGACGCATCAGGCTGAACCAGCTGGACTTGTCATCACCGGTCAGGAACTTGAACGTACCCAGACGCCAGTGATGCAGCGAATCGCTTTCAACGTCGGCGATGAACTCAGGGTCAGTCACGACTGTGGCGCGGAACACTGACATACGACCGGTCATGGTCAGTACGCGCTTGGACAGGGCCATGGAGCACATGTTGATGTGACGCTGCGCGAAACGCAGTTTGTGCCACTCACTCATGATGTAGCCGCCGCGCACTTCGCAGAACTCGTTGGTGGTCAGACCGCCGACGTTGCCGAACAGCTGGAACCACGGAACGGTTTTGCGGACCACGCCTTCAGACAGCACGGTGTCGCCATCGATCACAGCGACCACAGCACGGTCGTCCGGCATGTGCCGGGAAATTGCGCGGAAGCCGAAAGCCAGACCGTCGCGTTTACCGGTACCGGCAATCCGCACGAAGTCCAGTTTGACGTGAGCAGGCGGGTTGGCCTTTTCCCACATCGCTTTGACCAGCAACTCGTCTGACATTTCTACCAGGGAGCAGACCACGGTGGTCGGGAAGCCGCATTCAATGGCTTCGCGAATAACCGAGCTGTACACCTGGGCGGTGGTCAGTGCATCAATACGAAAGCTGGTGACCATCAGGAACACGTGAGACGGGTCCGCCGACTTGCCCAGCTTGCGCACTTTGCGACGCAAGTGCGGGTAAACGATGTAGAGAAAGATCATGCCGCGCACAAAGTGCGTAGCGCCCATCGAATAGCGCCAGATGCCCACGGCGCCAATCAGGAAAATAAAGTTCTTCGACTGTGAGTCGAAGATACTGGTAGGCAACGCGGTTGCGAGTGCCCCTAATAAACTCAGGTAGAACAACCAACCTGCGGCCTGTAGTAGACCATGCTTAAGCCTGTGCATATCTGGTATCCCTAGGTCAGTTGCAAGCTTCAAGCTGCAAGCCCCAAGTGGGGGTTGCAGCCTGAACTTTTGGCTTGCCGCTTTAAGCTTGTAGCTTGCCGCTGGTTTACCAGCAGATACCTTCAGCGCTAGCGTTTTCGGCAGTAGTGGTGGTCATGAAGCCGACCAGGTCCACAATCTGCTTGCCCGCTGGAGCCTTGTCGGCCAGGGCGCGGAAGCGCTCATCACGGTTGCCCAGGATGATCACGTCGGCGTGCTCGATCACTGCGTCGAAGTCCGAGTTCAGCAGGGACGAAACGTGCGGGATCTTGGACTCGATGTACTCTTTGTTGGCACCGTGAACACGAGCGTATTCAACGTTGCTGTCGTAGATGCTCAGGTCGAAGCCTTTACCGATCAGCATTTCAGCCAGCTCTACCAGCGGGCTTTCACGCAGGTCGTCAGTACCGGCCTTGAAGCTCAGACCCATCAGCGCAACTTTGCGAGTGTCGTGGGCAGCCACGATGTCGAAAGCGTTCTGAACCTGGGAAACGTTACTGCGCATCAGCGAGTTGAGCAGAGGTGCTTCAACGTCCAGGCTGCCAGCACGGTAGGTCAGGGCGCGGACGTCTTTTGGCAGGCAAGAACCGCCGAAAGCGAAGCCTGGACGCATGTAGTACTGGGACAGGTTCAGTTGCTTGTCCTGGCAAACCACTTCCATGACTTCACGACCATCGACGCCGCACGCTTTGGCAATGTTGCCGATTTCGTTGGCGAAGGTGACCTTGGTGGCGTGCCACACGTTGCAGGTGTACTTGATCATTTCGGCAACAGCGATGTCCTTGCGGATGATCGGTGCGTCGAGTTCTTCGTACAGAGCTTGCAGCACGTCGCCGGACGCTTTATCGAACTCGCCGATAACGGTCATTGGCGGGTGATCGTAGTCTTTGATCGCGGTGCTTTCGCGCAGGAACTCAGGGTTCACTGCAACGCCGAAGTCGACACCGGCTTTTTTGCCGGAGCAGTCTTCGAGGATTGGGATCACAACGTTGGCAACAGTGCCCGGCAGAACGGTGCTGCGTACAACGATGGTGTGACGGGTATCTTTTTCACGCAGTACGAAGCCGATTTCGCGGCAAACGGATTCGATGAAATCGAGTTCCAGGTCGCCGTTTTTCTTGCTTGGAGTACCAACGCAGATCATCGACACGTCAGTGGCGCGAATGGCCTCGGAAAAGTCCGTGGTGCCGCGCAGTTTGCCAGTGCGGATACCTTTGTCCAGGAGCTCGCCCAGACCAGGCTCTACGATTGGCGATTTGCCGTTATTGATAAGGTCGATCTTGGCGCTGGAGATATCAACACCAACAACATCATGACCCCGCGCAGAAAGGCAACCGGCACATACTGCACCGACGTAACCCAAACCAAAGATGCTGATACGCATCGTACTCTCCTCGATTTACACGCCATTAAGTTGGCTGGATATTGAATTTTGGCCAGCAGGTATCGCGCACTCGGAAGTGTGACTTAAAGAAGTCGCACAACAAGTACAGGCATATTTAAAAAAGACGAGTGCCAGAAGTAACTAAGGCAATCTCAAATACTGCTGAGTCTTGAACGGCAAGTAACCTGGCTGAGACAGCGACAGGGCCTCGCTCTGGGATGTGGTAAACCACTCCTTTAGGTGCTAACGCTGTCTCGATGCTGACAGGCCCGGACCAGAGCCTTAGGCTGCCATGCCTCAATGTCGCGCTCTGCACTTGAACAGTGCTTTGCCATACGACTAAAACTTTGTAAGTGTGAGCCAATCTCCCGACTGCCTACCGCCGCTGATCCTGGGATCAGTGTGATGAACGGCAACTTCCACATTTTCTACACCCCTTGTAAGTGATCTCTCACAAGGAAGGCGAGAATTGTTACGGGATGTAGGAGCGTTTGATTTCGGGATAAGTTCCGGGCCACTCGTCCTCTTTTTGAGAATTTTTCTTTTTGAGAGCCCGGATAGAGTGATTTCACAGTGATGTCATCTGTGCTGCAGGCCTTGTTCCATAAGCCTTCTAGCGGGTTCAGTGTGAGGGCGCTACTACTGGGGAAAAGCCAAATGCTACTACACAAAAAAATTGTTAATTTTTTGAGAAAAACACTAACTAAAAAAAAGTGACTTTTAGTTGGCGACAGTAATTTGTCAAAGTGCAATTTGCACGGGGGTTATTAGAGGATAAATAGCGTAGTGGCGGGGATAAACTTGCCTTAAACGGGTTAATACGAATGTTGTGGAATGGCTTTGACCGGAAAAGCAGGCTTTCGGGCAGGGGAAATGCCGCGAAAGCGCCAACCTCTTGCCCGGTCAAAGTGGGTCCTCCAACGGAGGGAGGCGCTACGATTCGGGCGTGTCGCGCAGGAATACCAGTCGGGTCGCCGTTGACTGCTCTTTACTGAAGCGGTAACCCCCGACGTCGAACTCTTTAAGTGCATCCGGCGTGTTGATTTTTTCCGATATCACGAAGCGGCTCATCATGCCCCGCGCCTTCTTGGCGTAGAAGCTGATGATCTTGTATTGACCGTTTTTCAGGTCTTTGAAATCGGTGTCGATGATGCGTGCGTTTAGTGCTGGACGTTTAACGGCAGAAAAATACTCGTTGGACGCCAGGTTCAACAGCAGATCATCGCCTTGTTCTGCCAGCGCCTCGTTCAACCACTCGCTGATCCGATTGCCCCAGAACGCGTACAGATCCTTACCACGGCCATTGGCGAGCTTAGTGCCCATCTCCAGCCTGTAGGGCTGCATCAGGTCCAGTGGGCGCAGCAGACCATAAAGGCCGGACAACATGCGCAAGTGATCCTGGGCGTAGCTGAGTTCGGCTTCACTCAGTGTTTCGGCTTGCAAGCCGGTGTACACGTCGCCTTTGAACGCCAGCAGGGCCTGTTTGGCGTTCTCAGGCGTGAACGCTGGCGTCCAGCTGCCGAAGCGTGCGGCATTGAGTCCTGAGAGCTTGTCAGAAAGGTGCATCAATTCGCCGATCTGCGCGGGCGTCAACTCGCGCAGGATCTCGATCAGTTCCTGGGAGTGATCCAGATACTGCGGCTGGGTAAAGCGTTCGGTCGTCGGCGGGGTTTCGAAATCGAGGGTTTTTGCCGGGGAAATCACCATCAGCATAGGGTCGTCTCCTTTAATCGTCGGGCGATTCTAGGGGCTGTTGCTGGCTGACTCCAGCTATGGTGGCGATAGGGTGAGCAAAGAGGTTCACATGGACGATGTCATGTAACGACGTGGAACCGGCTTTAGCCGGGAAAGCGGTAATCCTGACGGTCAATTTTTGGTGACTTTACCGGCGTATTCCCGGCTGAAGCCGGTCCCACGTCGCATATCGACTTGCAGATACATCCCGAATCCCCCACAGGTTCAAGCCAGCTCCTGCCAAATCAGCCACCCAATATCAGCTATAGTGCGGCGCTTATCCGGGTTCGATGTTCAGGGGGCGAGTGGTGTTGCGTAAGTTTCTAGCAGTGTGCGCGTGTCTGTTCAGCGTTCAGGCCATGGCGGTGCCGCCTCCGGTCGCCACGATTGACCGCAGCCTCTGGCCTGAGCGGCTGGAGTCGCCGGATCTTTTCGACGTGGCATCCCGTGCGGAGATTCTCGGCTTTGCCCACGAGTTACTGGCCAGCGAAGCGCTGGACGAGGAGGGGCTCAAAAGACGTCTGGGGCTCAGGTACGTCAACGTGCCATCACTCAATCTGCTTCGTCACCGCCTCTGGAATCGTTTGCTGGAGGGTTACCAGAGCGCGCAATTGAGTTGCCCTCAGGATGCATCGTTCTGCGTGCTGGTTGAGGACATGGACCAGCTGCGCCAGCGCGCCGCCGAATTCACCATCGCCAGTGATTCATTCTACGCCAACTGGGCTGCGCCAAGTGCTGCCTTTCATGAGCGCTATCTCAACGAACTGATGTACATGGCGGCGTTATTCCCGCAAACCAGCAGTGAAGTCGCCCTTTATAACTCTGATGAGTTGAGTGGCGATCAGATGGCCGACCGTACCTTTCAGATGAATTTCGAGGGTGGCCCTACCGGCGCTGACGGGGGCACCGACTGGCTGACTGACTTCATGCGTCAGCAGAAGATGAACGCGACGTTCTTTGTATTGGGTAAAAACCTGCAGGAACGCCTCGCCGCCAGTAACGGCACCGCGTTGCAATCGCTTTATCGTCTGCAATGCGTCGGCATTCAGGGGTGGGAATATCGCTCCCACAGTCAGTGGCTGGAGTGGCAAGACTCGGTGCGTCGAAGTGAAGGCCTGACCCAACAGCTGCTACCCGACAACTTCATCCCGTTGTTCCGTCCTCCCTACGGCCATCGACGTGCCGACAGCGGGCAGTTCTTCCGTGATCAGAATCTGCGAGTGTCGCTGTGGAATATCGATGCGCAGGACAGCAATGGGCGACTGACGTCCGAGCAGATTACAGACCGGGTTGTGAACCTGATGCTGCTGTGGCGGCGCGGGACCGTGGTGTTTCACGACGCCAGTGCGAGGGTGCAGTCGGCAGTGCCGCTGTTACTGGCAAACACCGCGCAGAGCGAGTTGATCTGGGACGATTGCCATAATATCCCTGACAGGCCCGCAGAATAAGGACTTGCGTTCATTTTCAGGGAGGGATGAGGCGAATTTTCCGACGGATTCGGGTAGAGCGGACTTCCGACTGTAAACGGGCTTGGGCAGGTCGCCAAGGGCTATTCGTCATACTGTGAAATAAACTTCAAAAAACTGTCAAAGTGCTTTTTTCTGTCATGTGTTTTGCGGTATTACCACTATCAGACCGCCGAAACCTGCAACACAGGTGGCGTCCTCCAAGACTCCATCTTGAGCATTTCTCTCCTGCCTTAAGGAGAGAGCCCGGCGGCCTTTTCGTGGCGCAGTGTGAGTGGTTCTGCGTCGCCTGGCTTTTACAAAGGTGAGCGAGTATGGATGATCACGGACGCACCCCTTCTTCTAACCAGCCAATCCTTTACGTGCTCGATACCAACGTACTGATTCACGATCCAAATGCACTGCTGAATTTCGAAGAACACCGCGTCGCCATCCCCATGACCGTGCTGGAAGAGCTGGACAAGCTCAAAGCCGGTAAACATTCGGTTGCTGCCGAATGCCGTCAAGCCATCCGCCTGATCGACAAGACACTGGGCGAAGCCACGCCTGAAGAAGTCGAGAAGGGCGTACCCATCGACCGTGGCACGGGAGTCTTCAAGGGCTTCCTGTCGATCATGATGAGCAAACGCGAGGAGCCCAACAGCCTTCTGCCTGAACACCTCAATGACAACATCATCATCAACCAATTGATCGACCTGCATGCGCGCGACAAGGACTTGCGTCTTGTGCTGGTCACCAAAGACATCAACATGCGTCTCAAGGCGCGTGCCTGCGGAATTGCCGCCGAGGACTACAGCACCGACCAGTTGGTCGACGACGTATCAATGCTGTCCCGTGGTTATCACAATGTAACCGGCTCCTTCTGGGACCGGGTCAGTAAAGTCGACACCCGTCAGGATCACGGCCGTACCTGGCACCGGGTGCAAATGACTGAAATGCTGCCGTCGGTACACATCAACGAGTTCATCATTGATGAGCAAGGGTTTGTCGGCTGGGTCAAAGGCGTCAAGGCCGACGAACTGATGATTCTGGACATGCATCAGGAACCGTTACTGCACCAAGAAGCCTGGGGTCTCAAACCGCGTGATATCTACCAGGGCCTGGCGCTGTTTGCCTTGCTTGATCCCGATATCCATCTGGTCAACCTGTCCGGCGCTGCCGGGTCGGGTAAAACCATTCTGGCGCTGGCCGCTGCCATCGAGCAAACCATGGTCAGCAAGCGTTATCGGCGCATTATCGCCACTCGTAGCGTGCAGGGTCTGGACCAGGAAATCGGCTTCCTGCCCGGCACCGAAGCAGAAAAAATGGAGCCTTGGCTTGGCGCCATCACCGACAACCTCGAAGCCTTGCACATGGATGACGAAAACACCCATGGCAGCGTCGATTACATCCTCAGCAAAGTGCCGTTGCAGTTCAAATCCCTCAATTACATACGAGGTCGCAGCTTCCAGCAGAGCCTGATCCTGATCGACGAGTGCCAGAACCTCACCCCGCACCAGATGAAAACCATCATCACCCGTGCCGGTGCCGGTTCAAAAGTGGTGTGCCTGGGCAACCTGGCGCAGATCGATACCCCATACCTGTCCGCCACCAGTTCCGGGCTGACCTACCTGACGGAGCGCTTCAAAGACTTCCCGAACGGCGTGCACATCTCGCTGCAAGGCGTGCCACGCTCAATCCTGGCTGAATATGCGGAGTCGCATTTGTAGCAAGCCGAGCCAAGCCGCAAGCGTCAAGCTTCAAGCCGCAAGCCCGGAGTGAGTGGGCTTGTAGCTTGAAGCTTGTAGCTTGCGGCTTTTACTCCCTACAATCCCCGCTCCTGTTCAGGAGTAACGCTGTGCTCACTCATCTCGATTCTCAAGGTCGCGCCAATATGGTCGACGTCACTGACAAAGACGTGACGTTCCGTGAGGCGGTGGCCGAAGCTCTGGTTCGTATGCTCCCTTCAACTCTGCAAATGATCGTCAGCGGTGGGCATCCCAAGGGGGATGTGTTTGCCGTAGCGCGTATTGCCGGGATTCAGGCGGCGAAGAAAACCAGTGATCTGATCCCTCTGTGCCACCCGCTGATGCTGACCAGCGTCAAAGTCGAACTGACGGCCGAGGGTGAAGACGCCGTACGTATTGTCGCCCGGTGCAAGCTGGCCGGGCAGACCGGTGTGGAAATGGAGGCACTGACCGCCGCCAGCGTCGCAGCGTTGACTATCTATGACATGTGCAAAGCGGTTGATCGCGGCATGGTCATCGAAAACGTTCGCCTGTTGGAAAAGCTTGGTGGCAAGAGCGGCCACTTCATTGCCGACGAAACGGCACCGGAGGCTCCATGAGCATCAGCGTCCAGTATTTCGCCCGTTACCGGGAAGCTCTGGGGCGTGACGGTGAACAGGTCGACGGCGAGTTCGCCACAATCGATGCGCTGCGTCTGCATTTGCTTGAGCGTAATGGAGTTTGGCAGGTATTGGCTGAGCAGAACCTGATGTGCGCTCGCAATCAGGAGCTGTGCCAGCTGGACGAGCCGTTGCAGGCCGGTGACGAAGTGGCGTTCTTCCCCACCGTGACCGGAGGCTGAACATGGCTATTCGGGTTCAGGCGGAACCGTTCGATCCGGGCTTTGAGGTCAACGCGCTGCATGACGCTAATGTCGGCGTCGGTGCGGTGGTCAGTTTTGTCGGCTACGTGCGGGATTTCAACGAAGGGCGGGAAGTGTCGGGGATGTTTCTGGAACACTATCCCGGCATGACCGAAAAGGCTTTGGGCAAGATTGTGCTTGAGGCTGAACAACGCTGGCCTTTGCTCAAGATGGAAGTGCTGCACCGTGTCGGCACGCTGGAGCCGGGTGAGCCGATTGTGTTTGTCGGGGTTGCCAGCGCGCATCGTCAGGCAGCATTTGAGGCCTGTGATTTCGTCATGGACTACCTCAAGACCCGTGCGCCGTTCTGGAAGAAGGAAAACACGTCAGAAGGGCCGAAATGGGTCGAGGGGCGGGCGAGTGACAAAGCAGCGGCGGGGCGGTGGAAATAGTGCGCTGCAGATCGACACAACTCTGACGTGGGACCGGCTTCAGCCGGGAAGGCGGTGTTTCTAGCCATGCAACTTCATTGACTGTACTGGCCTCTTCCCGGCTGAAGCCGGTCCCACGTCGATTGCATCAAGTCAGATGGTTTGCGCTGGCTTGCGCACTACTGCCCGCAACAACTCGGTCGGCGGTGTTTCGCAGCTGATCTTGCGACCCAGTTTCTCTTCAATCGCAGGCAGTTGATAAGAGTCGTCTTCACCGGCGAAGCTGATCGACACGCCTGCTGCGCCCGCGCGGCCTGTACGGCCAATGCGGTGAACATAGTCATCCGGCACTTCCGGCAGCGTGAAGTTGATCACGTGGCTGATACCGTCGATATGAATCCCGCGACCAGCGACGTCAGTGGCAACCAGTACGCGAATCTTGCCTTCGCGGAAGCCTTCCAGGGTCTTGATGCGTTTGTGCTGCGGTACATCGCCTGATAGCTGCGCGGCGTTTACGCCATCACGCACCAGACGTTCTTCGATGCGGCGTACTTCGTCCTTGCGGTTGGCAAAGACCATCACGCGTTCCCAACCGTTGTCGTTGACCAGGTTGTAGAGCAACTTGTATTTGTCGGCACCGGCCACTGCATAGATATGCTGCTCAACGTTTTCGCTGGCAACGTTCTCGGCTTCGATTTCAACGATGGCAGGCTCGGTGGTCCATTGCTTGGCAAGGTTCATCACATCTTCGGTGAAGGTCGCGGAGAACAGCAAAGTCTGGCGTTCGCCCTTGTGTGGCGTCTGACGAATGATCGAGCGCACCTGCGGAATGAAGCCCATGTCGAGCATGCGGTCGGCTTCGTCGAGGACCATCACTTCGACCATGTCCAGGTGCACTTCGCCGCGCTGATTGAAGTCCAGCAAACGGCCCGGAGTGGCGACCAGAATGTCGCAATGACGGGCTTCAAGCTGTTTGAGCTGTTTATCGAAGTCCATGCCGCCCACGAACGTCATGACGTTCAGGTCGGTGTACTTGGTCAGGTCGGCAGCGTCCTTGGCGATCTGCACCACCAGCTCCCGGGTCGGGGCGATGATCAAGGCGCGAGGTTCGCCCATATAGCGCTCTTTGGGCGGAGGCGTCTGGGTCAGTTGCGAGATGATCGAGATCAGGAAGGCTGCCGTTTTACCGGTACCAGTCTGCGCACGGCCAATGGCGTCCTGGCCCTTGAGGGTGAACCCCAGCACCTGCGCCTGAATCGGCGTGCAATAAGGGAAACCGAGGTCTTGAATCGCGTGCATCAATTCGGGGGCGAGGGCGAAGTCGTGGAAGCGGGTTTTGCCTTCCTGAGGTTCGACCACGAAATCTTCCAGCTTCCAGGGAACGACCACCGGCTTGGGCGCACGTTCGCGACGTGGGCGCTCGGGCCTGGGTTTGGCGACGGCAATGTCTGCCGTTTCAGCCTGTGCGCTCGGCTCTTTATCGTCTGCACGGGGTTGGGCAGGAGCTTTGGCTGCAGCGCTGCGATCCCTTGAATGGCCTTCAGTCTTGCTTTGCGGGGCAGGGGAAGGAGTAACAGGGCCAGCGGCGAGCGGCTCAGCCTCGCTTTTTCCGAACATCTTTTTAAGTGCTTTGAGCACGGTCATCTCGTCAGTTGGTTAAGGAATGTACGCCGAGCAGTGTAAAGCAAGAATCATGCGCGGCGTAGTGTCATGCCAAACGGGCTACATATGCCCGGATTTGTGGGACCGGCTTTGACCGGGAGAGCGGTGTTCCCGGCTAAGAAGATGTATCGCCAGTACTGGGCTCTTCGCGGATAAAGTCGCTCTTATCGAACAAAATATAACCACTTAATTTGGAATGCTTTTCTGTAGATACCGTCTTGACCCTCATCGAGCAAGCGCGATGTCAGGGTCATAGGGTTTCCCCGACTTGAGCACTCCGTACACCAGATGCAACAGCTTGCGCATGGCCGCACATATGATTTCCTTCGGGGCCTTCCCGTTCGCCTTCATGCGTGTTTTGAGGGCCATAAGGACCG
>NZ_FYDU01000023.1:0-66630 GCF_900187575.1 Pseudomonas sp. Irchel 3A5
AGTAATTCAATTCAACGACCAGGCGAATAGCCTCGGCTTTTTCTTCGGCTGTAACGACCCGAAATCCCATGATGCTTCCTTAGGTTGATACTCCTACATCATGGTCCATAAATATTGAGCCACAACAACTTGTTCGCGAGACGGAAGGCCTGAATCACCGCATCAAATCCTCTCGCCGCCAAGCCCGCTTCAGATTGTGATCACTTCAGACACAAAAAAGCCCGGCGAGCCGGGCTGTTTCTTTTCGGACCTCGCGATCAATAACGCTGATACTGCGAACCGAATTCTTTGCGGTTTTCGGCAACCACCACTTTTTTATCCAGGTTCACTGCAGCGCGGTCGAAGGTTTTGTTACCGGCACCGGCAACGTGGACTTCAGGGGTCGCAACGCTGGAACGGTCGGCAACCTGAGTAACTGCAGCGACAGTCTGGATGGGCGAAGTGCTGGCAAAAGCGCCGGTCGCGGTCAGGATCGAAAGGGCAAAGCTCAAAGCGATTGTGCGTTTCATGATGTGGCTCCAATAGTTGTTTCGAAGTGATGGGGCCAATCTAAATTCACAACCGCCTTATGAAAAACCACCCTTTCAGATACTGATTATCAGCCTCGTTGATGCTGGTGCGCGAGGTGTCTGGCTCGCGCTTCCCCAGCAAAAGCGGGGCTTTTATCACTTGCTGGTCACTGGGGCTTGCGTAACAGAACCCGGGTGACACGTCGCTCTTCGACGCCCACGACGGTCATGTCCCAGCCTTCCCAATCGAGCTTGTCGCCAATCCTTGGCAAGCGATCCAGCAGGCTCATCACCAAACCGGCAAGGGTCTGATAGTCCTCGGTCGCATGGGCCTGAAAACCGACACGCTCACGCACCTGGCTCAGGTTAAGGCCGCCAGAGACAATAAAACCGTCGTCCTCGGCCACTACATCCGGCCCCTCCACTTCGCTGGCATCCGGCAGTTCACCCGCGATGGATTCCAGAATGTCGGTCATGGTCAACAGGCCGATAAAATCGCCGAATTCGTTGACCACAAAAGCGATGTGGGTCGACTCTTTGCGCATCTGCTCAAGGGCGTTGAGGATCGTGAAGCTGTCCAGCAGGTTGATCGCCTTACGCGCCATGAACTCAAGGTTCGGCTCATTGCCAGCCAACAATTCCTTGAGCAACTCCTTCTTGTGCACGAAGCCCAATGGCTCATCCACACGACCGTCGCGGATCAATGGCAAACGCGAATAGGACGAATGCATCAGCCTGGTTCGCACGGTTTCCGGATCGTCAGCCAGGTCGATCAGATCTACCTCGGCCCTCGGTGTCATGGCCGAGCGAATCGGACGCTCAGCCAGTTGCAGCACACCACTGATCATCACTCGCTCACGACGGTGGAACACCGCCTCGGTCTGTTCACCTTCCAGCATGTCGGCGATTTCTTCGCCCACTTCATCGGCGTCCAGCTTGCGGCCACCCAGCAGGCGCAGTACGGCGTGGGCGGTGCGCTCACGCATAGGCCGCGCTCCATGCAATGACTTCTTGCGACGCTTGCGAGCGACCTGGTTGAACAGCTCGATCAGGATCGAGAAGCCAATGGCCGCGTACAGATAGCCTTTAGGAATATGGAAGCCCAGGCCTTCAGCGGTCAGGCTGAAACCGATCATCATCAGGAAGCCCAGACACAGCATGATCACAGTCGGGTGCGAGTTGACGAATTTGGTCAACGGCTTGCTGGCGATGATCATCAGGCCGATGGAGAAGATCACGGCAATCATCATCACAGCCAGATGCTCAACCATACCCACGGCGGTAATCACCGCGTCCAGGGAGAACACGGCGTCCAGCACCACGATTTGCGCAACGATCGGCCAGAATCGGGCATACGTGCCGTTGCTGGTACGTTCGGCAACGTGACCCTCCAGTCGCTCGTGCAATTCCATGGTGGCCTTGAACAACAGGAACACACCACCGAACAGCATGATCAGGTCGCGGCCCGAGAAGCTGTGATCGAACAGTTCGAACAGTGGCGCAGTCAGCGTGACCATCCAGGAAATACTGGCCAGCAAGCCAAGGCGCATGATCAACGCCAGCGACAGGCCAATGACCCGCGCCTTGTCACGCTGCTCGGGTGGCAGCTTGTCAGCGAGAATCGCGATGAACACCAGGTTATCGATGCCCAGCACCAGTTCCAGAACGATCAGAGTGAGCAGGCCAAGCCAGGCCGTGGGATCAGCTATCCATTCCATAGAACTATTGAATCTCTCGCAGACGGGATTTGACGGATGTTCTCAAGCCTGCCGGACGTAAAGATACGTCGGCCGCACAGGACACACTAGACGGATTATCGAGGGGGGTATTCAGACGAGCTGATCCTGAGGGGAAAGCGGGATCGGCACTGAAGTTAAAATCAAAGCAGTTAAAAGCAAAGCAACCGGGAGGTTCCTGAACGGTGTTCATACAATCCTGAGATTTATTACGGGCTGTGATCCTACAACGAGAAAGTCACTTTCCCACTCTCGAAAAGTATTACAAAGATTGACATCATTTCGCCTGTCCGGGCAATTGCTTTGAACTTCCAGCGCCTGAGCATGCCCCTTCTATACGTGCCGGGCATAACGCCGGGCGATTCTGGAGGCTTATCTCATGCCAGATGCACAGGGCAAAATTCGTTACGCAGTGGTTGCCGGAGGCTGGATTTCTCAAGGCGCATTCATGCCGGGCGTCGATCAGACTGATAACTCGGTGATGACTGCACTGGTGACTGGCGACCCGATCAAAGCCGACAAGCTGGCTGAGCTGTACGACCTGAAAAGCTATGACTACAGCGAGTTCGACACGCTGCTCAAGTCAGGGGAAATCGATGCGATTTACCTGGCCACGCCTAATTTCCGCCATCGGGAATTTGCCGTGCCTGCACTGGAAGCCGGGATCCATGTATTGCTGGAAAAACCCATGGCGACCAGCGAAGAAGACTGCATTGCGATCACCGAAGCCGCCCAGCGCTCCGGTGCCAAGCTGATGATTGCTTACCGGCTGCATTTCGAGCCGGGCACTGTCGAGATGATCGGACGCGTACGCGCAGGTGAAATCGGCGATCCACGGTTGTTCACGGCGACCTTTGCGCAGACGACCGATCCAAAAAATCACCGCATGCAGAATGGCTACTGGGCAGGTCCTGCGGCGGACATGGGGCCGTATCCGATCAATGCGGTCCGCAACCTGTTTGATGCCGAGCCTCTGGAAGTTCATGCCGTGGCTATTCATACGCCGGGGCGCGAAATCAATACGCCGGATACTGTCAGCGTGACCCTGCGTTTCCCGGAAGAGCGACTGGCGCAATTCACCGTCAGCTACAGCCTGCCGGGCACCCAGCGCTATCAATTAATAGGCACCAAAGGCGAGTTCGAAGCATCGCCATGCTTCGGTTTTGGTGAAGGCGTCGCGATCAGTTACCGGGCAATCATCGGTGACGAAACCACAGAACATGAACATCCTGTGGTGGACCAGTTCGGCGGTCAGACCCAGTACTTCTCCGATTGCATCCTGCAAGACCGCGAGCCAGAACCCGATGGCGACGAAGGCTGGCGCGATGTGCGGGTATTGGCTGCCATAGAACGCAGTCTCGAGACGGGCGAGATTCAGAAACTCGACCCGCTGCCGAATCGTCCCGGCATCAGCATCGAACAAGCCCGCCGCTTGCCACTGGCCAAAGTGCCGGAGTACATCAATACCGATGAGCCGAATGAGTAAGAGCATTCGGAGCGCCGTCGGAACGAGATTTGCTCTCGGCGACTGACGTGGGACCGGCTTCAGCCGGGAAGAGGCTGGTACATTCAGCACATCTTCATTGTCTGAAAGACAGCCTTCCCGGCTAAAGCCGGTCCCACGTCGGCAACCATGGCGCCCTCCCCATCCAGTTCCCTTTCTAAAGTTTCCCTGCAATTGGCCGCTACAAAGTAGATACAAATCCAGATAAGCCAGCACGGAAGCGCTATGACATCAATCTCTTTAGTCACTGCCAGCACGCCGCTCATCACCACTCCAGCCACCACTGCCGTACCAGTGAGCGCCACCCAGACACCTCTGACACTCGCCAGCTCACCGGCCTCCGTTGTCATGCTTGGTGAGGATTCCAAAGTCGCGGATGCCGCCACTTACTCCAGCCGTGGAAGCTTGAACAACGCCGATTCGGTGCTGATCCTTGAGAAAAACACCCGTGACGCCGTGACTACTGCCCTCACCGGCAACATGTCCGCGAAATCGACAGCGGGACGCTTTCAGGGCTTGGGCGCGGCACTGCTGGAACAGCTTGCCAGCGGCAATTCAAACTCCATTTCCCAGTCCATCATCAAATCAGGCGCTGGCGATGTAAAAGACGCTGCCGCGCTGAAATCAGCCCAGGCGCAGTTGCACGGCAATACGCAAAACACCATCACCCTCACCCTGAAAACCGCCAGTGGCGCGACCATCACCCTGAACCTGACCAGCAAGGATGACGGCCTCGCGGTGCAAGCCGATGTCACCGGTGGCAAGCTGAGCGATGAGGAAAATGAGGCCTTGGCTTCGTTGGCAGATTCCTTTCAGGGAGCGATTGATGGTCTGACTGCCGAAACGCCACGCCTGAATCTCGGCAACCTGACCCAGCTGAATCCAGCCCTCTTCTCGTCCGTTGACCTGAGCGCGCGCCTGAAAGTGGGCGATAACCAGTATCAGACGTTGAATTTCCAGTCGGATGAAAAGACCAAATCCGTCGAAATGACTGGCCCAACCGGCAATGTTCAACTGAGCGTTAAGAACAACTCAGCGATATTGGGCAACGCTCAACAGCAAGCCCAGGCCGTACAAAGCTACCTGAAGCAATTTGACGCAGCGCAAAGCCGTGGCCAGGGCGACAAAGACCTGATGGAGTTGTTCAAGGATGCATTTTCATCTTTGCAGAGTTCCACCAAAAGCCTGAGCGACAGCTCTGGCCTGAACAGTGTGGATCGCTCGATGTTGACCGGGCTTGCGGATTTCAGCGTGTCGCTGACGCAAAACGCCCAACACAGCAACCCGATGCGCCCCGCAGAAGCCGACAAGTTTGCTTATAAAGCCTCGCAAACTACAGACATGCAAGGTGCGGGCAACGCAAATCGGTCCATCGAGCAGAAGCAGACATCCAGCCTGGAGGCGTCGTACCACAAGAGCATTTATCCTGGTTCGAAACTGGCCTTGGGCAATACCGCCGAATCGCAAAACTACGACTTCTACCAGATCAAGGATCAGGCCGAGAGCAGCACCCGCATCGGCTATAACAAGGGCGCGCTGGTTGTGGCCAGCTCTACCCAGAGCGCTCAACAGTCGACAATCGTCAATCGATATGAGATGGGCAAACTGATCGATACCATCAGCACACCGAAAGAGATTTCCAAATCGCGCAACTTGCTGGGCATGATCGACGCCGCCCTGCGTGACGACCGAAGCTCGCGGATAACGACGGGCAAGTCGACACTTGACGACGACCTGATGGCGGTGCATGCCAAGGTGCTGCTGCAGTCCAATCCGTCTTCGGTGGTCAACTGACAGTCAGTCATGACGCACACTTGTAGGAGCTGCCGAAGGCTGCGAGGCATTAACCCTGACACACCGCCATCGCAGCCTTCGGCAGCTCCTACCAGACAACGCATAACTATCTGATTACACACAACCCGTGGGACCGGATTCATCCGGGAAGAGGCCAGTAGATCCGCCACCACATCGTTGCCTGAAATGCCGCCTTCCCGGACGAATCCGGTTCCACAGGTCTCAGGTTTACCGCGCGACAGCGTAGGGTCAGTGACACCCGGGCAGCTCCTACAGAAAATCAGCGTCAAGGCTGAGAGATGCTAAGCCTGAACTCAGACATCGCGAAACAGATCGTGTGCGTCCAGCAACCGGTAGGCAATTTCAGGATTCTTTTCCAGGCCTCGCCTGATGGCAGCAGGAATCGACTGCCGGGTTTTGCGACACAACCCCGGCAACTCGTCGATAGTGATCGCGATCCCGCGCATGCTGCGTACTTCGTTAAAACCCGGCACCACCTCCAGTCGAATCCCCAACTGCTCGTACAACTTGCCCTGCATGTGCTCAAGATCGGCCAGACTCTTCAGGTTTTCCAGACGCTCAAGCAGGCGCTTCTCCTCCTGACGGGTCAACGCCAGAATCCGCAGTTCGTGGGCCTGCAACAGTTCGCGCCCGCAATTGCAGGCACCGGGGGGACAAGGCTGACGAAGCGGTAGTGGGGCACTCATGGGCGCAGCATACCGAGGCTTGTCCCGACTTTGCCATCACCCCCGGCAGGATCAGCGCATTTTTCACGCTCGATTATGTTCAAACTCCCGACTGAGCAAATCCCTGAACGCGGGCAACACTGGATTTTCGTTATCGTTGCGGGAAATCATGTGCAGGTCAGCATTCAGGGTCGCGTCGCGCAGCGGCCGAAATACCACTGCGCCACTGTGCAGTTGCCGGGCCGAAGCCGGCACGATCGATAGTCCCAGACCGGCCTGGACCATACTCACAATCGCGTGGGTCTGCCCCAGGTGATAAGTGTAGTGAGGCGTGACACCGCTCATGGCGAACAGCCCGACAATGCAGTCGTAGAAATAACGGCCTTCATCTGCGGCGTACATCACAAAAGGCTGATGATTAAGGTCCGCCAGGGCAATCGACGGCTGCGCGGTCAACGGGTGTCCTGAAGGCAGCACCACTAACAGCGGCTCCCGATACACCAGTTGCGCATCGAACATCTCCCGATCCCTGACCTGTCGCACCAGGCCTATGTCGATCAGATTCGCCGACAGTGCATCCAGCTGGGCATCGGAAACCATCTCCTTGAGCACAAACTTTACTTCCGGCATTTCAACGGCAGCCTTGGCCAACAACTGCGGCACCATGCTGTAAGCGCTAACCCCGGTAAACCCCAGGGTAAGCCTGCCCACTTCGCCGGAGGCCAGACGCCGCGCTGAATTACCCGCCTGCTCCGAGAACGTCAGGATATGTCGCGCATCGCGCAGAAAGCCTCGGCCAGCCGCCGTCAGGCGCACGCCGCGGTTATTGCGCTCCAGCAGGACAATGCCCAGCGAACGCTCCAGTAACTGGATCTGTCGGCTTAATGGCGGCTGGGTCATATGCAGGCGTGTGGCGGCTCTGCCGAAGTGCAGCTCTTCGGCCGCGGCCACGAAACATCGCAACTGGTGTAATTCCACGATTCAAAATCCGCATCAACCTATCCAGTATCTATGTTAGACGTATATCCACCGAGGCTCCTACTATCGAGGAAAGAAGAAGTTACATCTTCTAACAAAAATAAAACGTCCCTACAGGAGACGCCTCATGCTGTCGAAATCCATCCCTCTGGACCAGGTCGAGGCGCAAGCCAGGGTCGGTCGCCATCGCTTTCTGATTCTTGCCCTGATCTTTATCGTTACCGTCATCAACTATGCTGACCGGGCCACCATGTCCATCGCTGGCACCGGGGTGGTCAAGGATCTGGGTCTGGATCCGATGATGCTCGGCGTGATTTTTTCCGCGTTTGCCTGGGCTTACGCGCTGGGCCAGGTGCCGGGCGGATGGTTACTGGATCGCTTCGGTGCGCGCCGTGTTTATGGTTGCAGCCTGGTGCTGTGGTCCATCTTCACGATGCTGCAGGGCACTGTCGGGTGGATGGGTTTAATGGGCGCTTCGGCCGCCATCAGCCTGTTCGCCATGCGCTTCATGCTGGGGCTGGTCGAGTCGCCCGCCTTCCCGGCCAACAACCGCATCGTGTCCTGCTGGTTTCCCACCAGCGAACGCGGTACTGCGTCGGCGCTGTTCAACTCCGCGCAATACATGGCCGTCGTCCTATTCACGCCGATGATGGCCTGGTTGACCCATTCGTGGGGCTGGGAGCATGTGTTTCTGTGGATGGGTGGCTTGGGTCTCGTGCTGAGTGTGGTCTGGTTTGCTTTCTACCGTGAGCCCCACAGCGATAAAAACCTCAGCCCTCGGGAGCTGGAATACATGCGCGAAGGCGGCGCACTGGTGGACCTGGAGCTGACCCGCACCACGAAAAAACCCAAAGCAAAGCTCAGCGAAATCAAGCAACTGTTCACCAGCCGCACCTTGTGGTCGATCTACCTGGGCCAATACTGCATCACCGCCCTCACCTACTTTTTCATCACCTGGTTCCCCATCTATCTGATCAAGGGACGCGGTATGACCATCATGGAAGCCGGCTGGGTCGCCGCGCTGCCTGCCATTTGCGGTTTCTCGGGCGGCGTATTGGGTGGCATGCTCTCTGACTGGATGATTCGTCGTGGTGTACACCCGTCAATCGCCCGCAAGACACCGTTCATGATCGGCATGGCGATGTCGACGATCCTGGTCTCGGCCAACTTCCTCGACGCCAACTGGATGGTCATCACCGTCATGGCCATTGCCTTCTTCGGCAAAGGACTGGCGGCGGTGGGCTGGGCCGTGTTGTCTGATACCGCACCGAAAAACATGGTCGGTCTCAGCGGCGGCGTGTTCAACGGCATCGGCAATATTGCCGGGATCATCACGCCACTGGTGATCGGCTATATCGTTGCGGTGACCGGCTCGTTCAATATCGCCCTGTGGTTCGTCGCGGCCCACGGCGTCCTCGGCCTTCTGGCTTATGGCTTGCTGGCTGGCCGGTTTGAGCGGGTGGTGATTGAGGAAGATGGACACGCTCCAAAGTGAGCGCTGGACCTTGTGGGAGACTCTATGTTCGCCTGCAAGCGGATTGACGACGTGGGACCGGCTTTAGCCGGGAAGGCGGTATTTCTGCAGATAGAGATTCGGCGCCTGTACCGGCCTCTTCCCGGCTGAAGCCGGTCCCACGTCCATCAGTGATTCCTGTGCGGTGCCTTATCGTCGAAATGCCGCGCAGACCGAGCTCTGCTCCCACAAGGATCACATTCCAGATTAATCTCTAAGCGCCTCTTCAAGAAACGCCACCAACGCCTGCAAACGCGCGGTACGGTTTTTCCGGGAGCGCACCAGCAAGCTGATGGGGGCGCTGTCGAATTCCCACTCCGGCAAGACCCGCACCAGCGTCCCGCTCGCCAGCGCGTCCTTGATGTCCCACTGGGAACGCAACACCAGCCCCTGGTCCTGCTCTGCCCAGCGCCGGGCGACGCTGCCGTCATTGCTGAGCATCGCCGGTTCTATGCGCAAAGTGCGCCGCGTTGACTGCCTGCGCAGTTGCCAGAGGGTGACGTCCTCTTCATTTTCGCGAATGCAGATACACCGGTGCCGCAACAGATCTTCGGGGGATTCAGGCATTCCGTGTTGCGCAAGATAGGCCGGGCTGGCGCACAGCCAACGCTCGTTATGGGCCAGCGTACGCACCACCCACGAGCTATCGCTGACGCTACCGATATGGATCACTGCGTCGCAGTCGTGACGGTCGGGCCAGGGTGTTTCGCGCAAATCCAGATGCACCCGCACCTCAGGGTGCAATCTGGCGAAACGCGCCAGCAACGGCGCGATGCGCAACCGGCCGTAACCGAACGGCGCTGCCAGTCTCAGGGTGCCACTCAGTTGATCATCGGCCTGTTTGAAATCCTCCGGCAGTGCTTCCAGTTGTTCCAGCAACAACGCGCTCTGTCGGGCGAAACGCTCACCCTCGGCGGTCAGGCTCAACCGTCGGGCAGTACGGTTTGCAAGGCTGATTCCCAGCAAACCTTCCAGCTTGCGCAGGCGCATGGACAGCGCTGGCGGCGAGACATTCAGGCTTCTGGCCGCCGCGCTGAGGGATTCCGAGCGGGCAAGCGTCACTGCCAGACGCAGATCTTCGATGGCGATCATTCAGTTTCACTTAATGATAAATGCCACTGCATTGAAGCACAGACTTACGTTAACGACGTAGATTGGCAGCACGCACCGCCAACAAGAGCCATGACTATGCCGACATTTCAGACCCTGAACACGCCCGCCGCCGTCATCGACATCCCCCGCATGCAGCGCAACATCCAGCGTATGCAGCAAAGAATGCGCTCTCTGGGCGTTCGCCTGCGCCCGCATGTGAAAACCAGCAAATGCCTGGCCGTCATCGATGCCCAGCGCGCCGCCGGAGCGCAAGGCATCACGGTGTCCACGTTGAAAGAAGCCGCGCACTGTTTCTCCCATGGCATTGACGACATTTTTTACGGTGTGGCCATGGCGCCGGGCAAATTGCAGCAGGCTTTTGGGCTGCGGGTGAAGGGCTGTCGCTTGAGTATCGTCACCGACAGCTTGATCGGTGCCCAGGCCATCGTCAGCTTTGGCAGAGCGCATGGGCATTGCTTCGACGTCTGGGTCGAAATCGACAGCGACGGCCATCGCTCCGGGTTGAAAGCCGACGACCCGACGTTGCTGCACGTTGCGCGAACGCTTCATGAAGGATGCATGCAACTGCTCGGCGTCATGACCCACGCCGGTTCAAGTTACGAGCTCGACAATCCCGAGGCTTTGCAGGCAATGGCCGAACAGGAACGTCGGGCCTGCGTGCTGGCAGCTGAAAAGATCCGCGCCCAAGGGCTGCCCTGCCCTGAAGTCAGCATCGGTTCGACGCCCACGGCACTGTCGGCCACAGACCTTGAAGGCGTGACGGAAGTACGCGCGGGGGTTTACGTATTTTTTGATCTGGTAATGCTCAACGTCGGCATCTGCCAGCCAGACGAACTGGCCCTTAGCGTGCTGACTACGGTCATTGGTCATCAGGAAGAGAAAGGCTGGATTATTACCGACGCGGGCTGGATGGCCATGAGTCGGGATCGGGGTACCCAGAAACAGAAACGTGATTTCGGTTATGGGCAGGTCTGCAGCGAAAGCGGTGAATGGATTGAAGGTGCGGTGTTTGAAGGAGCCAATCAGGAACACGGGATTGTCAGTACTCGCGAAGCCGATATCACCATGCGCTATCCGATCGGCAGCCGCCTGCGCATTCTTCCTAACCATGCGTGCGCCACAGGCGCGCAGTTTCCGGAGTATCAGGCGGTTGATGCCGAAGGTAGGGTGCAGGTCTGGGGTCGGTTGTATGGGTGGTGATGCCCAGCGCCCTCAGAACTCTGCGCAAGCTGATTGACGACGTGGGACCGGCTTTAGCCGGGAAGGCGGTATTTCTGCGGATAAAGATTCAACGCCTGTCCCGGCGTATTCCCGGCTGAAGCCGGTCCCACGTCATCAGTGATTCCTGTGTGAGCCGGGCTTGGACGGGATTCCGATGAAGCAGGCGCCAAGGCCTTAACCGGGATTACATTTCAAGCGAGCCCTACCCAACCCTCCGCCCCTGCACCGGATAACCCGGATCGGTATAACCATGGGTCGACGTATGCCCCGGCACCACAAGGCTGTCCACCAGCTTCTCATCGTCCGGACCCAGCTCCAGACTCAGCGCCTCCAGATACGTGTCCCAATGCGCCTCAGTCCGGGGCCCGGCAATCGCGGCGCTGATCAGCTTGTTCTTCAAGACCCAGGCCAGCGCGAAAGCAATAGACGTAGTGCCCCGCTCAGCCGCATGCCCGGCAATCGTCTGGGCAATTTTCAGCGACTCGGGACGCCACTCGGTCTGCTGCAAACGCTTGTCACCGCGGGCCGCCCGGGAGTCTGCCGGAATGTCTGCATCAACCCCGTACTTGCCGCTTAATACGCCTCGTGCCAACGGGCTGTACGACACAACCCCAAGCCCGTACTGCTCGGCGGCAGGCAATTGCTCAACTTCCGCACTGCGGTCGACGATGTTGTACAGCGGCTCACTCGCCACCGGCCGTTCGATGCCCAATTGATCAGCGATCCGGACCATCTCCGCGATACGCCAGCCATGGAAGTTGGAAACCCCGTAATAGCGGATCTTGCCCTGACGAATCAGGTCGCCGATTGCCCGAACGCCCTCTTCCATCGGTGCATCAGTCAGCGCCCGGTGGAAATACAGCACATCGATATAATCAGTACCCAATCGTTTCAGGCTGGCTTCAACCGATTGCATGATCCATTTGCGCGACTGGCCTTGTTCGTTAGGCCCCTGAGCTCCGGGCGTCGGGTAGCCGAACTTGGTCGCTAACACCCAACGGTCGCGCTGCTGAGCGATGGCACGACCGACCACCTCCTCGGAACGACCGGCATGATAGGCATCAGCCGTATCGAGGAAGT
This sequence comes from Pseudomonas sp. Irchel 3A5, assembly GCF_900187575.1. Classification (NCBI taxonomy): domain Bacteria; kingdom Pseudomonadati; phylum Pseudomonadota; class Gammaproteobacteria; order Pseudomonadales; family Pseudomonadaceae; genus Pseudomonas; species Pseudomonas sp. Irchel 3A5. The sequence goes on from NZ_FYDU01000023.1 coordinate 12,135, forward strand.
TGACGCCCTGCTCGAACGCCCTGGCGATGATGCGTTTAGACGTTGGCTCATCGGTTTCGCCGCCAAACATCATGGCGCCCAGGCACAGGGGTGAGACTTTCAGAGCGCTGCGGCCCAGATATCGGTAGTCCATAAGTCCTCTCGAGAGTGGCTGAGATAAGAATTCAGCCCATCCTAGAGAACGAGAGATTATTGAGTAAGATCAAAAAGCGAGATTCAGTCATGAGCAATATTCATGTGTTCAGCCGTAAGGCATCGACCACGATTGCCAAGGCCCGGGAGCTTTGACGGCGACTGGCGTAATACAGATGCAGGCCCGGAAAGGTTGGAAACCAGTCCTCCAGCACCCAGTTCAAACGACCCGCATCGACGTGCGGCTGTGCCAGATCTTCAGGCATATAGGCAAGACCACCGCCATCCAGGGCGGCCTGAAGTATCTGATATACGCCATTGAAAGTCAGTTGCCCCTTCACGCGGATCTGCCGCTCGTCCTTGCCGTTCGCCAGCTCCCAGGCATAACAACCACCATGAGTCGGCAGTCGCAGATTGATGCAATTGTGCTCATGCAGATCATCAGGCTTGAGCGGCATGGCGCGGTTTTCAAGGTACGACGGCGCGCCCACGATGGCCATGCGCATGTCCGGCGCAATGCGCAACGCGATCATGTCCTTGGCAACCTGATCGCCGAGTCGTACACCGATGTCGTAACGCTGAGCGACGATGTCTGTCAGACCGTAGTCAGTCATGATCTCGACTTTGAGGTCGGGGTACTTCGGCAAGACTTTAGCCAGCCTCGGCCACAGAACCGTATTGGCACTATGGTCGGTAGCGGTAATGCGGATGGTGCCGCGGGGCTTGTCCCGCATGCCTGTTACTTCGGCCAGATCAGCATCGATTTCTTCAAACCGTGGCGCCAGGCTCTCGAACAGCCGCTCACCTGCTTCGGTAGGTGCCACGCTGCGGGTGGTGCGAGTCAGCAACCGTACGCCGAGTCGGGTCTCCAGCGAACGGATGGTATGGCTCAAGGCGGATTGAGAAACTCCAAGCTGTGCCGCGGCGCGAGTGAAGCTCCTTTCACGGGCAACCGCAATGAATGCCAGCAGATCGTTATAACTGTCCCGCGCCATTCATGAGCCCTCGTCATCTAATGGGTGGATTAAACCAGCTAACGCTTAATCGACCACGCTATTTGTTTGCAAGATGTATCGGGGCAACCACTGACAGACACATACCAAGTGCCCGTTTATGCGGGGTTCACGGGCATTGATGAGCTCAGCTCAGGGGTGTATTGCGGTCCATGCGCATAGTCCTGCAAGGCTTGGGCAACTACCGTCACAGCTCTCGCACACCCACTACGTGCCGGTCTGCATTCATGAGCAGAACACATAACTGTTAGCGAGCAGAAACCGCAAACTTTCTACGCAGACGGTGAGTCGTAACTTTGATTGCACGAAATGTGACCTGTACGAAACTTGACCCACCTGAAACCGGGCAGCCGGACCAGGCCCAAGGCGCAGAGACGCCCGGCATAAGCGAACTTACCGACAAGGCGTCGATACAGATGCCGCTGCCAAGCCACCGCTGAATTCGCAGCCATCCCCATGCATAGGGGGGGAACAAAACAATGGACGACCGTGACCTGATGAAAATAACCAGACGCAAATTCCTGATCGTGGGCGCGGTGACAGCCACCACGGCCGTACTTCCTCCGTTCATTTCCGCCCTGGCATCGGCGGCCAACCAGATGGCGCGCCCGGTACGCGCACCGGTGTCACTTGAAGTGAATGGCGTGGCTCGACAACTGGATCTGGACACCCGCACTACGTTGCTCGACGCCCTGCGCGAGCACTTGCAACTCACGGGCACCAAAAAAGGCTGCGACCACGGCCAGTGCGGTGCGTGCACCGTGATCGTCAACGGCAAACGCGTCAACTCATGCCTCACCCTCGCCGTCATGCAGCAAGGCTCCAAAGTCACCACCGTCGAAGGCTTGGGCACACCGGACAAGCTGCACGCGATGCAGGCCGCGTTCATCAAGCACGATGGCTTCCAGTGCGGCTATTGCACACCGGGGCAAATCTGTTCGGCAGTGGCCGTCCTCGATGAGATTCGTCAGGGCATTCCTAGCCATGTCAGCCAGAATCTGACTGACCGTCCGCAACTGATAGCCAGTGAACTCCAGGAACGCATGAGCGGCAATATCTGCCGCTGCGGTGCGTACTCCAACATCATTGCAGCCATCAGCGAAGTCGCGGAGGTAAGCGCATGAGGCCTTTCACCTATGTACGGGCGCAGTCGCCCGCCGAAGCAGCGGCACAGGCTGCCCAGACCGAAGGTGCCAAGTTCATCGCAGGCGGTACCAATCTGCTGGACTTGATGAAGCTGGAGATTGAAACGCCGCTGCACCTGATCGACGTCAATGACCTCGCGCTGGATCGTATCGAAGCCACGCCCGACGGCGGCCTGCGAATTGGCGCACTGGTACGCAACACTGATCTGGCCGCCGACGCCCGTGTGCGCAAGGATTACGGCCTATTGTCCAGAGCATTGCTGGCCGGGGCTTCCGGGCAACTGCGCAACGCCGCGACCACCGCCGGCAATCTGCTTCAGCGCACACGCTGCCCGTACTTCTACGACACTAATCAGGCGTGTAACAAACGCCATCCGGGCAGTGGCTGTGCGGCGATTGGCGGCGTCACACGGCAACTGGGAATTATCGGTGTGAGCAGTGCCTGCATCGCCACCCACCCAAGTGATATGGCCATCGCCATGCGGGTACTGGATGCTCAAGTAGAGACCGTACGCCCGGACGGTACAACCCGGGTCATTCCCATTGCTGACTTTCACCGCTTGCCCGGCAATACGCCCAACATCGAAACCTCGTTGGCAGCCAACGAGTTGATCACCGCCGTCACCCTCCCCGCGCCGATTGGCGGCACGCACATCTACCAGAAAGTCCGTGATCGGGCGTCCTACGCATTTGCGCTGATTTCAGTTGCCGCAGTGATTCAAAGCAATGGCAAAGGCCGTGTAGCGCTGGGCGGTGTGGCGCATAAACCCTGGCGCGTTGAAGACGCTGAATCGCTGATGCCCGACGGCGCCAAGGCGGTCATGACCAGGCTACTGGCCGGTGCCACGCCGACCCACGAGAATGAATTCAAAGTCACCCTCGCCGAGCGCACGCTGGCTTCGGTCATGGCGCAAGCGAGGGCTACCTCATGAAATTTGATACCCCGGCCAGCAACAACCCCATCGACCAGCTCAAAGTCGTCGGCAAGGCCACACCACGTATTGACGGCAAACTGAAAACCACCGGCCAGGCGCATTACGCCTACGAGCATCACGACGCCGTGCCGAATCAGGCTTACGGCTATGTGGTCACCTCCGCCATTGCCAAAGGCCGTATTAGCTCGATGAACCTGGAGGCCGCCAACGCCGCGCCTGGAGTCATCGGGATCGTTACCGCCGCTAGCGCGGGCAAGCTTGGCAAAGGCAAATACAACACCGCCACACTGCTCGGCGGTCCGGAGATCCAGCATTACCACCAGGCAATTGCGCTGGTGGTGGCGGAGTCCTTCGAGCAGGCACGCACCGCTGCGCAGCTGGTGCAGGTCGAGTACCTGCGCAGTAACGGCGAATACGATCTGGGCCGCGACCTGAATGCAGCCGTGAAAACCGAGGGTGAAGCGCCCGATACCGCGCGCGGCGACTTTGCGGGTGCGTTCAGTTCGGCTGCTGTGCAATTCGATGCGACCTACACCACTCCGGATCAGTCCCACGCGGCCATGGAACCGCATACCTCCATGGCGACCTGGGAAGGCGAAAAACTGATCCTGTGGACGTCCAACCAGATGATTGCCTGGAGCGTCGGTGATATCGCCACCACCCTGGGCATGGCCAAGGAAAATGTGCGGCTGGTCTCGCCCTACATAGGCGGTGGCTTTGGCGGCAAACTGTTCATCCGCTCCGACGCGATCCTCGCGGCGCTGGGCTCTCGACAGTGCGGCCGTCCAGTGAAGGTTGCGCTGGCCCGCCCGCAGATCATCAACAACACTACCCACCGTCCGGCCACCATTCAGCGGATTCGTATCGGTGCAGACAAGGACGGCAAGATCACCGCAATCGCTCATGAAGGCTGGTCCGGTGACCTCGCGGGCGGTGGCGTGGAAAACGCCGTGCAGCCCACCCAGTTTCTCTATGCCGGTGAAAACCGCATGACTGCCATGCGCCTTGCCACGCTGGATCTGCCGGAAGGCAATGCCATGCGCGCGCCGGGTGAAACACCGGGTTTGATGGCGCTGGAAATTGCCATGGACGAGATGGCGGAGAAGCTCAACATGGACCCGATTGAATTCAGGGTCCTGAACGATACTCAAGTCGACCCCAACAACCCGCAGCGGCCCTTCTCGCAACGCAACCTGATCCAGTGCCTGCGCACCGGTGCTGAGCGGTTTGGCTGGAACAAACGCAACCCGCGTCCCGGCATGCAGCGCGAAGGCAACTGGCTGATCGGGATGGGCGTCGGCTGCGCCTATCGCAACAACCTCCTGCTCAAATCCGGCGCTCGGGTACGTCTGGGCAGCAACGGCAAGGTCACGGTGGAAACCGACATGACCGATATTGGCACCGGCAGCTACACCATCATCGCCCAGACAGCGGCAGAAATGATGGGCGTAACGCTGGATGATGTGGTGGTGCGCCTGGGCGACTCGGACTTCCCGGTTTCAGCGGGTTCAGGCGGCCAGTTCGGTGCCAACTGCTCGACTGCCGGTGTCTATGCGGCCTGTGTGAAGTTGCGTGAAGCGGTCACCAAGCGCCTGGGTTACACCGCCGACGATGCCGTTTTCGCGGACGGTCAGGTGCAGTTTGCAGGACGCAGCGTTCCGCTGGGCCAGGCTGCGCGTAACGGAGAGCTGGTGGCCGAGGACTCCATCGAGTTTGCCGAGCTGGCCAAGAAGTACCAGCAATCAACCTTTGGCGCGCATTTCGTCGAAGTCGCCGTCAACATGGCAACTGGGGAAACCCGCGTACGGCGCATGCTGGCCGTTTGTGCAGCAGGCCGCATTCTCAACCCGACATCGGCCCGCAGCCAGGTCATCGGGGCGATGACCATGGGAGTCGGTGCAGCGCTGATGGAAGAGCTGGCCGTGGACAAACGACTGGGCTTTTTCGTCAATCACGACCTGGCTGGATACGAGGTGCCGGTACACGCCGACATTCCCGAACAGGAAGTGATTTTCCTCGACGAAACCGACCCGGTGTCATCGCCCATGAAAGCCAAGGGCGTCGGCGAACTGGGCCTCTGCGGCGTGAGCGCGGCGATTGCCAATGCGATCTACAACGCTACCGGAGCAAGGGTTCGCGAGTATCCGATTACCCTGGATAAGGTCTTGAAGTCATTGCCTGAGATGATTTAAGCGAACGGATGCACATTTGTCTTTAGGAGCTGCCGAAGGCTGCGATGGCGGTGTATCAGGATGGACGCCATTGCAGCCTTCGGCAGCTCCTAAAGAGGATCGGGTTTCAAATCAGACCATCGTGCTCGTTTGATAACAACCTCACTTCGCCACGCTGACTCAGCGTCAAACATCCAGACCTGCACCGCTGAACGTAAAAAAGGCCACCCCTCAACGGAGTAGAACCGGGGTGGCCCAGGTAACTCAACGTTGCTGATCCGTCGGTTAGCCCTCAGATCAGCGTATCTTGGCGTATTCCTGCTCGCTCACCTGCTCCATCCAGTTCACGACCTTGCCATCCAGTGCCTCAGCAATGGCGACATGAGTCATGCCGGTGGTCGCCGTCGCGCCGTGCCAATGCTTGACGCCAGGGGGAATCCACACGCTGTCACCGGCCTTGATCACCTGGATCGCCTTGCCTGACTCCTGCACCAGCCCCGTACCCGCTGTGACAATCAAAGTCTGTCCCAAGGGGTGCGTATGCCAGGCAGAACGGGCACCCGGCTCGAACGTCACCGTCGCTCCGCTGACCCTGGCAGGCTCAGTCCCTTTGAACGGTGCATCGACCCGCACCGTGCCGGTGAAGAAGTCCGCCGAGCCCTTGACCGAGGGTTGTGATCCGTTAGGTGTGACGGTCACCGGCATCGTCTCCGCGTGGGACTCGAACGCAAATAACGAGAGCGATAAAGCGGCAGTGGCAAGTGTTCTCATCATGGACCTCACTGGAATTCGTTCAGCTCTGAAACGTGGATTCGAGACGCCGCAACTCAGCCTTGAGTGCCGCGACTTGCAAAGACTTCTTTCAACACCGGCACGGCCGACATTGCCTTTGGCCAACCGGTGTAGAACGCGAGATGCGTAACCACTTCAGCCGCCTGCTCGCGGGTCAGACCGTTGTCCATGGCGCGGTTAAGGTGGAACGGCAGTTGTGCTGCCTGACCTTGGGTGATCAGCGCAGCGACGGTCACCAGACTGCGATCCCGTGCCGTCAGGCTGGTTTGCCGCCACACGTCCGCAAACAGCACATCGTCGGTAAAACGTCCCAGCTCCGGGGCAACATCCGCCGTCGCCGTAGCGACAGCCGCTTTACGCTTGGCTTCGCTGGCCGGGTCAAGCGTCAACCGCTCTGTGGGCGGTGGCACAATCTGCTCGGCAGGAATACCCCGCTCGTCAAAGACCTTTTTCGCCACGCCTACCGCCGACATCGCGTTCGGCCAGCCGGAATAGAACGCAAGATGCGTGATCAGCGCGCTGATTTCACTGGGCTTGAGACCGTTATCGAGACCCAGCTTCACGTGGGCGGTCATCTGTGCGGTCTGCCCGCCAGCCACCAGCGCAGAGAGTGTGATCAGGCTGCGATCACGAGGCGACAGCTCCTTGCGCTTCCAGACTTCGCCGAACAGCAATTCAGTGGTGTAGTGGTAAAGCTGAGGCGTGACGTCCAGAACATCAGGCGACGGCTTCGGATCAGGCCTGGCCCTGGATTCACTGCCGTCGGATGCGGCAGCAAAAAAGAGCGTGGCGAACGCGGTTGCTAATAGCTTCATGCATGGGCCTTTCAGATAGATGAATGTGCTTGGGCTCGGCCCCCAGCGGGCAAACGATCCTCGGACGTTAAAGCACTGAAAGGATCAGGACTACGGGGCTATATCCGCATGCAACCATGAGTGGAATTCAGCAATACGTGTGGGGGGCCGGGAACGCGATGCATCAACCACCAGAGAAAACGCCAGCGAGGCAGGACGCCGGTTCGGGTAATAAAATTGATAGCCGCAAACGTCGGACACCCCTCGTCGAGCACAGCAATCAATCGACCGTCCTCAATGAACGGCGCTGCCGGTCTTCCGGCAAATAAGCAAGCCGCGGCCAAGACAAAAAATTAAATAATCAAAACACATAATAGAAATTACAACCAATCAACAAAACACATATTAGCTTAGAACCAAAAAGCCTTTTACAGCAGTCAACCATAAGAATACGGTCTTAGAAAATCAGCCTGACTGTGTGATCTGTCAGCCTTCCGTGCGCCTACTTTCCCGCTGTGTAAAGGATCCATCCATGCACTTGAGACATTCCTCGGCAATACCCGACCGCGCCACAGGCGCAGCGATACACAGCCTCATGGGTCAAGGGTCGAGGATTGCGCAATGAGTAAACGCTTCCCCTTGCTTCGCCTGCTGGCGGCCTGTGCAACCGCCGCCACCCTGTTGGGCTGCTCACCGTCCGCTCAGGATCTGGAAGCCAACAAGACCTTGAAGATCGCTTTTTTCCGCGATAACACCACGTTGGTCAGCCTCGACCCCTTTCAGGTTTACTGGCTGGAGCACCGCGTGGTGCTGCGCAACGTTGCCGAGTCGTTGACCGATCAGGACCCGCAGAACGGCAAGATCATTGCCTGGCTGGCTGAAAGCTGGGAAGTCAGCGACAACGCTCTGGAATACACCTTCCATCTGCGCAAAGACGTGACCTTCAGCAACGGCACGCGTTTCGATGCCCAGGCAGTAAAAACCGCTTACGACTCCAATAAGGCCTTCGCCGCCCAACTGCCCACTACATTCGGCGCGACCTATCTGAAAGGCTACGACCACGCCGAAGTCGTCGATGACTTCACCGTGAAGCTGGTGCTGTCCACGCCTAACGCGGGCTTCCTGCAAGCCACCTCCACCACCAACCTTTCGATTCTCGCGCCGGAATCCTACAAGCTCAGCGTGAAGGAGCGTTCATTGGGCGCGATTATTGGAACCGGGCCATTCGTGCTGGAGCGCTACACCCCGGAAAGCGGCCTGAAGCTGGTGAAACGCAAAGGCTATGCCTGGCCATCCGCCAACGCGAAGAACAAGGGCGAAGCACACCTCAATACCGTTGAAGTCAGCTATGTACCGGAAGAGAGTGTGCGCAACGGCCAGTTCGTACAGGGCCAGGTGGACATTCTCTGGCCCCGCGCGCCTTTTTCCGAAGTCGACCTGAACCTGTTCAAGTCCAAAGGCGCAACCATCCAGAGTCGTTCGCTGCCAGGCCCGGCGCTGAATTTCTACCCCAACACCCGTGGCACGCGCATCCTCGCGGATCGCAATGTGCGCCTGGCGCTGCAAAAAGGTATCGACCGCAAGACCTACGCCGCCACCGTGTACAACCCGCAATTCCCAGTGGTGACCAGCATCTACGACGTGACCACGCCGTACTACAAGAACAAGTCCGATCAACTGGACTACGACCCGCAAGGTGCGGAGAAACTGCTGGATGAAGCAGGCTGGCAAAAAGGTCCGGATGGCTATCGCAGCAAGGACGGCAAACGCCTCAAGCTGGTCTATAACCTGTCCCCGGCAGAAGGTGCGGGGGATGTGCTGATCCAGGATCAACTGCGCAAAATCGGCATCGAGCTCAAGCTCAATGTGCTGACCACCGCCGAATGGGCCGCCGCCAACGCCTCGGGCAACTATGACCTGACTTCCACCTACATGACTCGTGCCGACCCGATCATTCTGCAAACCATTATCGATCCACGCTCCGCTAACAGCTCGACCCTCGCCACCAACCTGTATGCACCGGAAACCCTGCCCAAGGCACTGGAACTATTCGACGCGGGCCTGACGGCAACCAAAGCTGAGCAACGGGCCAAGGCCTACGGCGATCTGCAGGATCTGCTGATCGAAGAAGGCTCGGCGTTCCCGATCTATGAGCGCGTCTGGCAGGCCGCGACCGCCAAGAAGGTCCATAACTTCTACTGGACCGCTGAAGGCTTTGCCCTGCTCAACGACATCGAGATTGCAGCGCCATGAGCCGCTATGTGATCGGCCGGATTGGCCAGGCGCTGCTGGTGTTGTGGGGCGCGTATAGCGTGACGTACTTCATCCTGTATTTACTGCCGGGTGACACGCTGTCGATCATGCTCAGTGCCTCGGGTGTCGAAATCGATGCGCTGTCGCCTGAAGAAATCGCCAAGGCACAAGCCTATTACGGTCTGGATGGCGGGATTTTCCAGCAGTACTTCCACCTGTTGTGGGGCGCGGTGCAGGGTGATTTTGGTAGCTCGCTGACCCTCAACCGTCCGGTGGCTGAATTGCTTGTCGAGCGCTTGCCGCAGACATTGGCGCTGGCCGGCCTGGCCATCGTGTTTTCACTGATTGGCGGCATCGGTCTGGCGTACCTCACCGCCTATGTGCGCTGGCAACCGCTGAAGGTCGCCTTGGCCCGACTGCCGTCACTGGGCTTTTCAGTGCCGGTGTTCTGGATGGGCCTGCTGCTGATTCAGTTGTTCGCCTTCACCCTGGGCTGGTTCCCGGCCACCGGTAATCAGGGCTTTTCCAGCCTGATCCTGCCCGCCGTCACCCTGGCGATTCCCAGTGCAGCGGTCTACGCCCAAGTGCTGCAGCGCGGGTTCCAGGGTGTCTGGAAAGAACCCTACATCATCACTGCCTATGCCAAAGGCCTGAGCCGCGCTCAGGTCCAGGCCCGGCACGCGTTCAAAAACGCCGCCCTGCCGTTGCTGACCCTGATCGGGCTGCAAGTGGGTAACACGGTGTCCGGAGCCGTGCTGGTGGAAACCATTTTTGCCCGCTCCGGCGTCGGTCGGCTTGCGCAAGAAGCCGTGCTGCGCCAGGACATCCCCGTGGTCTTGGCAATCGTCGCGGTGTCCGCGGCAGCCTTTGTTCTGATCAATCTGATCGTTGACCTGCTCTACCCCGCCCTCGACCCACGTATCGCCCACACACCAAAGGTCTCCTGACGCCATGACTATTTTTGATAATCGCCTTGAACGTCTGGCCCGCAGTTTCACCAAGACGACTGCGGCACCGCCTGCACTGTGGCGCCGCCGCAGTCGTTTCAGCCGGGCACTGGAGGCCACTCAACCGCTGATGCGCCGACCGGATTTCGTGCTGGCGGTGGCAATCATCGCCTTTGCGTTGTTGTCCGCCGTGGCCCCCAACCTGCTCACCCACTTTGCGCCTTACGCCACCTCTCCCATCGACAAACTTACACCGCCCAATGGTGTGCACTGGTTCGGCACCGATGAACTGGGCCGAGACCTGTACACCCGCGTGGTCTATGGATCCAGCCTCTCGGTACAGGCAGCATTGCTCGCGGTCGGCATCGCGCTGGCGGGGGGCTTGAGCCTCGGCATCGTCTCCGGTTTCGCTGGCGGACGTATCGACGCCGTGATCATGCGTTTCATCGATGTACTGCTGGCCCTGCCCGGTCTGCTGCTCGCACTGGCTATCGTTACCGCGATCGGCTTCGGCACTATTCCGGTAGCCATCGCGGTAGGCGTCGGGATCATTCCCGGCTTTGCCCGAACCACCCGCGCCGAAGTGCTGCGGATCAAGACCCTGCCCTATGTCGAGGCCGCACGCCTGGGCGGCGCCAGTTGGACCCGGACGCTGTTGCGGCACATTCTGCCCAACGCATGGGGCCCGGTTGCGGTGCTGGCTACGCTGGATTTCGGCGCGGCCATTCTCGCCACCGCGGGCCTGAGCTTTCTCGGTTTCGGCGCCGAGCCTCCGGCTGCCGAATGGGGCACGCTGATCGCCAACGGTCGTCACTTCCTGATGACAGCGCCGTGGGTATCGTTGCTGCCGGGGCTGTTCGTGGTCGCTGTGGTGTTCAGCTTCAACCACATCGCCCGCACCCTTGAGGAGACTCAACGATGAGCATCACCGATGCATTGATTGACGTGCGCCAACTGGCTGTTGCTTACCGTTTCGGTGGGCAGGTCAATCAGGCTGTGCGCGGCGTGTCCTTTCAGGTTGCCAAGGGTGAAACCCTGGCCATCGTCGGTGAGTCCGGCTCCGGTAAGTCCACCATGGCGAACGCTATTCTTGGTCTGCTGCCAGACAATGCCGTGGTGACCGGCGGCGAACTGTGGGTCGACGGCACGGACCTGACACACGCATCCGAACGTCAGAAACGCCAGCTTCGTGGCAGCACTATTGGCTTGGTGCCTCAGGACCCCATGGTCGGCTTGAACCCGACCCTGCGCATTGGCAAGCAAATCGGCGAAGCGTTGATTCAGGCTCATGGTCGTCGTTATCCGGCAGTGGACGCCGATGTGCTGGAGTTGCTGCAACAGGTGGGTCTGGACAAGCCGCTGCTGCGCGCCCGGCAATATCCCCACGAACTGTCTGGCGGCATGCGTCAGCGGGTGCTGATTGCAATTGCATTGGCGGGCAATCCACGGCTGATCATCGCCGACGAGCCCACCAGCGCGCTGGACGTGACCGTCCAACGCAAGATTCTTGACCACCTGCAACGACTGGTGGCCGAGCGCGGTATTTCGCTGCTGATCATCACCCACGACCTGGGCGTGGCCGCAGATCGCGCGGACCGGGTATTGGTGATGAAAAGCGGCGAACTGGTCGAGCAAGGTCCGCCGCAACAGATCCTGATCAACCCCAGCCACTCCTACACCCAGGCACTGATCGCCGCCGCTCCCGCTTTCGGCCAGCGCAAGACGCCCGCCGCGCCGCGCACGTTAGTGAATAGTACAGCGCCGATTCTCACGCTGGAGAATGTCGGCAAGACGTTCCGGCTGCCCTATGTGAAAGGCGAAAGCGCTGAGTTCCAGGCCCTTGAAGACGTCAATTTCAAGGTCTATCCGGGGCAGACGCTGGCCATTGTCGGCGAGTCCGGCTCGGGTAAAAGTACTGCGTTGCGCATTGCCCTGGGCCTGGAAAAACCGACTCAGGGCCGCGTGTTGTTCGAGGAGCAAGACATCACCCATCTTGGCTGGGGCGAATTCCGCCCGCTACGCCGACGCATGCAACTGGTTCAGCAAAACCCCTTCGCTGCACTAGATCCGCGCTTCACCTTGTTCGAGAGCATCATTGAACCGCTGGTGTCGTTCGGGTTGCTCAAAGGCCGGGACCTGGAACAGGCGGCGCGCAAGCTGATCGAGCGGGTGCATCTGCCGGTGGCTTATCTCGACCGTTTGCCGCGGGAGCTTTCCGGTGGACAACGGCAGCGGGTCGCCATCGCCCGGGCACTGGCGTTGCAACCGGACTTGCTGCTGCTCGATGAGCCGGTCTCCGCCCTCGACGTCTCGGTACAGGCGCAGATCCTTGACCTGTTGGTGGAGCTGCAAAGCGAACTGGGCATTGCCTACGTGCTGGTGTCCCATGATCTGGCCGTGGTTGCCAGCGTGGCTCATCAGGTGTTGGTGCTGCGCCAGGGCAAGACCATTGAACAAGGCGCAGCCAGCGACATCTTCGACCAGCCGGAAGCGGCGTATACCCGTGAGCTGATTGACGCGATACCGGGGCGCAGGCTGGAAGTAGCAGCGCAATACTGACTTGAAAACCCATTCCTCGCAGGAGCTGCCGCAGGCTGCGAAAGCATGCATCCTGACACACCGCCATCGCAGCCTTCGGCAGCTCACAGGTCTTCTGTTTGCTGCGCCTACCCGACAAGGACAATCATGACCCGCACCCTTCTGGCGTTGACCCTCGCCTCGCTTCTCATCCCGACCCTCAGCCAGGCTGCGACAACGGATATCACTGACGCGCAATACGCAAAGGTGCTTGAAGGCTCATGGCGAGCCAGAGAAAACAGCGCGCGCGACAGTTATCGTCATCCCCGAGAGACGCTGAAATTCTTCGGTTTGCAGGCTCAGCAAACGGTTATCGAAATAACGCCTGGGGGTGGCTGGTACAGCGAGATTCTTGCACCGTTGCTCAAGGACCATGGCCATTACATCGCCGCCCTTCAGGCCCCCTCCTCTGGCGATTATTACCAGAAAGCCGCTGATGGTCTGAAACAGAAATTCAAGTCTGACCCGATCCGTTATGGCAAAGCCGAAACAATTGAGTTCGATCCCCAGGCTCCGTCATTTGGCAAACCCGATTCGGCCGACCGGGTGCTGACCTTCCGCAACGTTCACAACTGGGTTCTGGCCGATGACGCGCCGCAGATGTTTGCCGCGTTCTTCAAAGTGCTCAAACCCGGTGGCGTACTGGGCGTAGTGGATCATCGGGCCAAAGACGGCGCTGATGTCAGCAGCATCAAGGACAGCGGCTACCTGCCCACCGATTACGTGGTGAAACTGGCCACGGATGCGGGTTTCAAGCTGGAAGGGCAAAGCGAAGTCAACGCCAACCCGAAGGACACCAAGGACTATTCAGCGGGCGTGTGGACCCTCCCGCCGTCTTACAAACTGGGGGAACAGGACCGGGAGAAATATGCGGCGATTGGCGAGTCGGACCGGTTTACGTTGCGGTTTGTGAAGCCAGTGGGTAAGTAGCGTTTTTTGGGGTCTGGAATGCAGCTGTTCTGTGGGAGCGGTGCTTGCCCGCGATAAGGCTGGACGCCATTCACTTTAGATCGCGTCCAGCCTTATCGCGGGCAAGCACCGCTCCCACATGAAACAGCATTCCACATCAAGACCTATGCAGGCTGGCTAATGTGCTGCTGATAAAGCGCACTCAGCCGCTCGCTCACCCGAGCGAATCGGTCGGCCATCAACCACATTGACAGGGGGTGGGACGAACACCTCACTGGCGCTGTAAACCTCGCTGCCTGTCAGCAACCCCCATCAAGTCAGGGTAACGATTTGTAAAACATCCCCAGCAGTCTTACCGACGAGCGCGCTGTTTCAACGGTTTGGATGTGTTTCTATTCATGACACCTCTGTGACACCGTCAAGAGCGACAGGAGTCTGCGCATGCCTACACACTCGTTCGACCGTCGTCAGTTCATTAAGGCCAGCTCAGCGTTGGCTGCAATGGCCGCTTTGTCTCCCCTGCTTCCGGCATTTGCTGCTACACCGTTGCTGACCCGCAAGATTCCCTCTTCAGGTGAAGACATGCCGGTAATTGGCCTGGGCACTGCTCGCACGTTCAATTTCGCAGTGACTTCAGACGAGATGACTCCGGCGCTTGAGGTACTCAAGACGCTACTGAGTGGTGGCGCGAAACTGATCGACACTGCGCCCAGTTATGGCGACTCCCAAGCGGTTACTGGAGAACTGCTGACTCGCGCCAAAGCCCATGGACAGGCTTTTATCGCCACCAAGGTTTCGTCAACAGGGCGAGACGCGGGTTTGCGGCAAATAGAGCAAGCGTTCAAACAACTGCAGGCCGAGCGCATTGATCTGATTCAGGTCCACAACCTGCAGGACACCGCCACGCAATTGCAGACTTTGCGCGAGCTCAAGCAACAGGGCCGGATTCGCTACATCGGCGTGACCCACTACGTCGAGTCAGCCCACGACGAACTATTGGCCGTGCTGCAAAAAGAGAAGGTTGATTTCGTTCAGGTCAACTACTCCATCGGCGCCCGCAATGCTGAAAAGCGTCTATTGCCCTGGTGCGCTGACCAAGGCTTGGCGGTGCTGGCCAACCGCACTTTCGAAGCCGGACGACTGTTTGCCAAGGTCAAGGGCAAGCCATTACCGGATTGGGCATCCGCCGAACTGGACGCCAGCTCATGGGCGCAACTGATGCTCAAGTTTGTGCTCGCCAACCCTGCCATCACCGCGGTGATTCCGGCGACCAGCAACCCACGTTATGCTGCCGACAACCTGCTGGCCGGCCAGGGTCGTTTGCCTGACGCCAGGTTGAGTGAGCGGATCGCCGAACTGTTCGCCTGATCACCCACAGCCGGGAGCGTATCCGTGTCCATTGTTGACCATCCCGTGATACTCCGCGCAGCGCGGGCCATCAACGCTGAGCCGGACGAACTGCGCCCGGCACTGGCTGGCTTCGCACTGTTCTTCTGTCTGTTCTGTGGCTATTTCATGCTGCGCCCGATTCGTGAGGCCATGGGGATTCAGGCGGGTGTCGAAAATCTGCAGTGGTTATTCACCGCGACATTCGTGGTCATGCTAATCGCAGTTCCGTTATTCGGCTGGCTTAACTCAAGGGTGCCACGCGTCCGGTTTGTCGACTGGGTATACGGATTTTTTGCCATCAACCTGCTGCTGTTCGCGCTGACCTTTGCCCTGCATGACGACAGCGTCTGGCTGGCGCGAGCATTCTACGTGTGGATTTCGGTCTACAACCTGTACGTGGTGTCGGTGGCTTGGAGCCTGATGGCCGATGCCTTCGACGGCGCACAGGCGCGGCGGTTGTTTGCGTTTATTGCAGCGGGTGCCAGTGTTGGCGGTTTGCTGGGGCCACTGATCAGCGCGTTCTCGATTGAAGTGCTCGGTCAGGGTGGACTGGCCTTGTTCAGTGCTCTATTGTTGCTGCTGGCATTGGCCCTCAAGCGTTACCTCATGGCTTGGCGCGAGCGTGGCGGCGCGGGTCGGCCAGGTGCGCCGCCCGCTGAAAGTCCGCGTCAGCCAGTGGCGGGCAACCCTTTCAGCGGCATGCTGCGAGTGCTGCGCTCGCCATATCTACTGGGCGTGTGCCTGTTTGTCGTGTTGCTCGCCACCGCCAGCACTTTTTTGTATTTCGAACAGGCGCGACTCGTGGCTGAACTGTTCGCTACCCGTGAAGAGCAGATCCGTGTGTTTGGTCTGATCGACTTTGCAGTACAGGCCGGTGCCCTTGTCTCGCAATTGTTCATCACCGGGCGCATCGCTCAACGCTTCGGTATTCGGGTTCTGCTGGCAGGCGTTCCGGCGCTGGTGTGCATCGGCTTCATCGGCCTGGCGCTGGCACCCACTTTCGCCATGTTGGCCGGGTTGATGATTGTGCGGCGCATTGGCGAGTACGCGTTTATCCGTCCCGGTCGGGAAATGCTTTTTGCACCGCTGGATGCAGAGACCAAATACAAAGCCAAGAACTTCATCGACACCGTTGTCTATCGCGGCGGCGACGCCATCAGCGGCTGGGCCAAAAGCCTGCTGGACATGCTCGGTCAGGGCACTGCGCTGGTGGCTTTGGTCGGGGCAATCTGCGCGGCGCTCTGGGCGGTTACGGGGTGGTATCTGGGGCGGCGTATGGATCGGGATGTGATCGAAGAGCGCGTGAAACACACTGATCATCTGGATTGAAATGCAATTCCTGTAGGAGCTGCCGAAGGCTGCGAAGCATTTACCCTGACACATCTCGATCGCAGCCTTCGGCAGCTCCTACAGGCCAGATGTGAGCCGCGCGACAGCGCAGTGTTGCCCGAGCCTCCTGTCAAACAGGCACAGCAACATCCCCCTGCCCCGTCGCATCCAGCGCCTGGCGTACAAATCCGCTGGCTTTCTGCCGTTGGATAAAGCGCTGCACAAACTCGGCACCTGCCACGCGCTGGCGAGGGACTGCCATGGCCTGGCGAATCGATGTAAATGCTCCCTCAAGCACCCGGTAACCTGAATGACTAGCGGCGAATTCCTCCAGTGGCTGGCGAACCCCGGCTGCTGCGTCCAGCCCCTGCGTCAGAAACAAATCCACTGCCGCAGCTGAAGTTTCTGCGCGGCACAGTTCGGCGTGCTGCAGTGTTCTGCTCAGATACAGGTCGTAGGCAGCGCCCTTACCCACCGCCAGTCGCAGGCCACTGCGATCCAGATCATCCACTTCCTTGAACGCAGAATCTGCAGTAACGAGGTAAGTCCCTTCAATGGCGACGTAAGGATCACTGAACGCGATCTGCTCCGCGCGCACGGGCTCGATGGCCAGAAATGCAACGTTCCATGCAGCCTGTTCCAGTGCGGCGAACACCTTGCCTGCCGCATCGAACGTAACCATTTCCAGACGCACGCCCAGCGCTTCGGCCAAGGCTTTTGCGAGCTGAACGGAAACCCCTTGAGGGCTGCCATCGGCCGCCTTCTGCGCGAGCACCGGATTACCAAAATTGATGGCAGCGTGCAGAACCCCGTTGGGCGCAAGGTCAGCCAGTACCGCCGGGGATATTTCGCTCATGTTTTCTCCTGATTATTTTTAGGCAAGGCAAATTCCTACTGTAGGAGCGAGCTTGCTCGCGATAGCGTCAGTTCAGGCGATAATTTTTCCATAGCAAAATCGAATCGCGAGCAAGCTCACTCCTACAGGATCCAGTTCAGCCTAGAACAATGCGTTTGAAATAACGCCCTCCAGCAGCTCAATAACTCCCAATTATTACCAATCCCGCAACAGTGTTTTCCGCAAATGCGGAATGACAATTTGTCGCAGGCTGGGCTTTTTTTGATATCGTTGCAAAAGTAACCAGTTAGTTAATTGTTTGCGGAGTTCCATCGAACTGAGCCGTGTCGTCAACGTAGAGCTTCTAAAGTCCCTTCGCGACCACTGCCCGGGAGCAGCTTCATCAGCTGATTCCTCCACTACGCTTAACCTTTCACACCAACGCTCACGCGTTATCAGGATCATTCACCATGACTAAGTCTCAACCTACGGCATCCGTCAGCCGCTGGCCCATCTGGGTCGCGGCGCTCGGCGTGCTGGTATTTGGATTACTGTTCACAGGGCTGGGCGGCTTCCTCGCCTCGGTTGGCGGCAGCTGGTACTTCCTGCTTGCCGGTCTCGGCATGCTCATCTCTGCGGTACTGCTCTTCAAACAGCGCCTCACAGGTGCATGGCTGTTCGCAGCCGTCATGGTGCTGTCCATCATCTGGGCCCTGGCTGATGCCGGCCTGAACTTCTGGCCGCAAATCTCCCGTCTGTTCGCACTGGGCGTATTGAGCCTGGTGGTTGCGCTGGTCTACCCGACACTGCGCAAAGCCAATGGCCTGGTGAGCGGTCGCGGCGGCTACGCATTGAGCGGGTTGCTGGCACTGGCCATCGTTGGCGGCGTATGGGGCATGTTCATCCCGCACGCATCGGTTTCCCCAACCGGTGACGGCCCGGGCCTGACCAAAGTCGACCCTGCCAAAGCGCAGAAAGACTGGGCCCATTACGGTAACGATGAAGGCGGCAGCCGCTTTGCGGCGCTGGACCAGATCAACCGCAACAACGTCGCCAGCCTGGTGCCCGCCTGGACTTACCAGACCGGCGACGTCGCCATCAGCGACGGCAACGGTGCCGAAGACCAGATGACCCCGCTGCAAGTCGGCGACAAAGTGTTCATCTGCACCCCGCACAACAACGTCATCGCCCTGGATGCCGACACCGGCAAACAGCTGTGGAAGAACGAAATCAACGCACAGAGCAAGGTCTGGCAGCGTTGCCGTGGTCTGGCGTATTTCGATTCGACGGCCGCACTGGTTCAGCCGGTTGACGGCAGCACACCCGCCACCGCTGTTTCAGTACCCGCAGGTGCCAACTGCCAGCGTCGTCTGCTGACCAACACCATCGACGCGCGCCTGATTGCCGTGGATGCCGACACCGGCGAGTTCTGCCAGGGCTTCGGCACCAACGGTCAGGTTGATCTGAAGGCTGGCCTGGGTAACGTGCCGGACTCCTACTATCAACTGTCGTCCGCACCGCTGATGGCCGGTTCCACCGTTGTCGTGGGCGGTCGTGTTGCTGACAACGTTCAGGCCGACATGCCAGGCGGCGTGATCCGTGGTTTTGACGTGATCACTGGCGCGATGCGCTGGGCGTTCGATCCGGGCAACCCGGAAGACAAAAAGGCGCCAGCGGGCGACGCCACTTATGTGCGCAGCACGCCAAACAGCTGGGCGCCGATGTCTTATGACCCGGCGATGAACACCATCTTCTTGCCGATGGGCAGCTCGTCCACCGACATCTACGGTGTTGAACGTACCGCGCTGGACCACAAATACGGCGCTTCGATTCTGGCGTTGAACGCGACTACCGGCGACGAGAAGTGGGTCTACCAGACTGTCCACAATGACCTGTGGGACTTCGACCTGCCGATGCAGCCGAGCCTGATCGACTTCACCAAAGCGGACGGCAGCAAAGTGCCGGCCGTGGTGATCGGCACCAAGGCCGGTCAGATCTTTGTACTTGATCGCGCTACCGGCAAGCCGTTGACCAAAGTTGAAGACGTAGCGGTCAAGGCTGGCAACATCCCCAACGAGCCGTACTCGCTGATTCAACCCCTGTCGAGCGGCATGCCGCAGATCGGGACCAAACGCATGACCGAATCGGACATGTGGGGCGCGACGCCGTTTGATCAGATGCTGTGCCGTATCTCGTTCAAGCAAATGCGCTACGAAGGCCTGTACACAGCGCCGGGCACCGACAAATCGTTGTCCTTCCCGGGCTCCCTGGGTGGCATGAACTGGGGCAGCCTCTCGACTGACCCGGTCCACGGCTTCATCTTCGTCAACGACATGCGTCTGGGCCTGTGGGTCCAGATGGTGCCGCAACAGAAAGACGCCAAGGCTTCTTCCGGTGGCGAAGCGCTGAACACCGGCATGGGCGCAGTGCCGCTCAAAGGCACGCCGTATGCCGTGAACAAAAACCGCTTCCTGTCGATTGCTGGTATTCCGTGTCAGGCCCCGCCGTTCGGCACCCTGACCGCGATCGACATGAAGACCCAGAAAGTCGCCTGGCAAGTACCGGTCGGCACCGTTGAAGACACCGGCCCTCTGGGCATCAAAATGCACCTGCCGCTGCCAATCGGCATGCCGACACTGGGTGGCACCCTCTCGACCCAAGGTGGCCTGATCTTCATCGCCGGTACGCAGGATTACTACCTGCGCGCCTTCAACTCGGCGAACGGTGAAGAAGCCTGGAAAGCCCGTCTGCCAGTCGGTAGCCAGGGCGGCCCGATGACCTTTGTTTCGCCGAAAACCGGCAAGCAATACGTGGTCATCACCGCCGGTGGTGGCCGTCAGTCCCCGGATCGCGGTGACTACGTGATCGCTTACGCGCTGCCTGACAGCAAGTAATCGATAACAATAAAAACCCGCTGCCACTTAATGGTGACAGCGGGTTTTTTATTGGCTTGGTTAAAGCCTGTCCCACGACCTTTCACTAATATTGAGATGCATCTGTGGGATGTCCCTGCAAACTCAAACTCCCTGTGGGAGCGAGGCTTGCCCGCGATATGGGCGCTATGGTGCATCAGGTGAATTAACGACTCACATCTACCGCCATTGAAAAACGCTCCTACCAAGACACACTAAATCGCCTTGCGCTGCCCCTCCAACCCCATCACCGACGCCTCAACCAGCGCACGCGCCGCCTCCAACTGATGCACAACCGAGCGCGCCAATGCCCGAAATTCCGGCGTGTGGTTATCTGCAGATTCGTAAGCCGTAGCGGCGGCGCAGGTTAAGTATTCGCAAGCAAGCACCAGGGCGTCATTAACGCTGACATCTGGTTTTACCGTGAAGAGGCTGAAATTTGGTGCGGATTTGATCATGTGGGATCTCCCTAAAAGATTGAGACGCCATGGCGAGCCTGCTGACTTAATGTCAGCGCACCGGTTGGCGATTGTTACTCCTCGATTGGGGGGCCAGTCAAAACCGGTCGCTGATTACGCGACGGACGGAGATTATTCGGTGACTGAGAGCGGTGCAACAAGCGCTGTCCGATATAGCGGAATTTCGGAATAGTCCTACAGGCTTGGAGAGTTCTGCCATGTAGTCATCGCGCGTAGAGTATTGCTGCCGCAACAAGCCTGAAGGTAAAAAGAGCAATCCCAAGCAGGCTTGAATGCTAAAACATTCATGATTACGCCTGCGCAATCAGCTGACCTGATTACTGCTTCAAATCAATCATGAGCTTGTCGACCATTAAATCAACGGCATGACCAAAAGCAGTCCGCAATGCCTCTGGGTCCGTAGCGTAACGCTGGGGAGTAAATGCTAGATCATTGCCGTCACTGAGCGCCGTGATGGTCTCAAAGTTACGCCAGATCTGTTCGTCACCACGCCGCATGACTGCAGAAAGACCTATCGTCGGGTACAGCTCAGTACTGAAGTTTTTCAATGACACGCCCCACTCCGTCACAATGAACTCTATTTTTGCATCGGCTGTGGCAGCATCCGGAGTGATGGTAAATAGTTTTTCTTTCGTTATCCGCGCCTCAAGTCGCTCTCGAAGGATCACGCCCACATCGATATCGTTGCGCTGCATATTGAGACGGATCGCTTCAGCCGGACTGACCCTTGTGTTATTCGTCGCCGAAGCAGCACTCGCTCCCGCCAATACCGCTGGTGAAATCTTGGAGCCAGTCACCATACCTGAAGCGGCTCCCACTCCCGCGCCCAGTCCGGCTTCCCAGGCCTGATCCATGCTGTTGTACGTGAATTTCCCCAAAGACATGTCAATCGGGACAATCCAGATGGATTTGACGAGTTGCCTGTTTTCGTTGGACAGGTCTTTGGTGACGCACCCCGCCAGCGAGGCGACGAGGCAAATACAGGCTGCTATTTTTTTGAAAGAACAATCCATTTCTGATTCTCTGGGCGGTATTAATTTTAGCTAGCGGAAAAAGGGTTGCATGACGACGCAAGCATATCAAGCTCGGTATGTTTAAGAGAAATTGAAGAAAAACCGGGGTCAGACCACGGTTAAGCACAAACCAACCCCTTCAGAAAAACCGAACTATTAAAGAACAATACAACAATCGTGGCCTTACCCCATCTCCCTCCCGCTTTCTGTAAAATCGAACCTCACCCACCTGCATTTTTAACTAATATTTGGTGGGCGCGTGCCATATAGTAGCAATATTCCTCTCCCGCACATTTTAAAACCCCCCTATCCCACCAACTACTTCCCTCTTCCACATCAACGCCGGGCTGCATTAAGGACTTGAACTCCTCATCTAGAAAAGCTAAATACTCAAAACACCCCTTCAACTCACCCGCACCATAAATGTTCGAGCAGTTCTTTAATTCCTGTAACAAAGACCTGACTCTTATTTCATTCCGATACTCAGAATAGTCCCATCTATACCCATCCTTACACTGCTCTATAAAAAACTCCCACTTCATAACCAGAGACTCCAAACTTTCACTTTCATACCCAAGCTTTGCCAATAAGACTGCGTACTCCTTAAAAACACCCTCGCTACTCATAATTGCTCCTGGAAATACTTTAACCGCACGCCAGCGTCACCTTCAGGTCTAAAAAAGGTATTTATCTTTCCGTTACGCATGACGCCAAAATACCCTGTTGACGGTTCGAATCTAAGAATGGATCCATCTGCGCGAGTCCCTTGCAAGGCGCCCTCCCTCATGGCAGGAGACCAAAAAGATTTAGCGGCACTCACATAGGAGTCTAACGAACTAAATTCTGGCATATCTGCACCATCTGACTTCGCCAAGGCCTTACCCTTCCCCCCCAAAACAACCCCTTTAGCTTGTTTTGCATAGTGTTCAAATGCTTTACGTCCATTTGAGAAGTCAGGCAAAGCCTGGATAACCTTAGATCCTCTCTTCTGAGCAGCGTCCCGTACACTTGTCCAGGTTGCTGTCGCTGCAGTAGCCGCTGTACCTGCCGTTGCAGCTGCCATAGTCGATCCGGCGCCGAAACCCATTGCACTGCCAGCAGAAGCAGCAAGTGTGCTGGCGGCACTGGCAGTAACCACGGAAACGATGATGATAATCACCAACATCGCACCCTGCCCCAGGCTCGAGTGGCTTTACTTATCGGCGTCGTGTGTCTCTTTGATCAGTTGCCAATCCACATCCCCGCGCTGCTCGGCTTCCTTCAGCCATGTCAGCTGCGGATCGGCCTTGACCATGGCATCAATGGCCTGGCTTACCGTTTGTTTGTTGACTTCCTTGATATCGATTTTCAAGCCATTGACGGCTTTTATCGTCAGTTCGCCGTTAGCAATCATCCGGGTTTGGCGCAAGGTCTCGTCGGTGTTGCCTTTGCCCGACATAGAGGTCCAGGCCTAACTGCTGCAGCTCTCTCGTGACTCTCCTGATTGAGATCCTTCACACCTTCAAACGTTATCGACCCACCACTATCAATCGTCAGGTCCTTGCCACTCTCCAGCCTCGCAGCCTGATACTTTTGATCGCCACCACTCACCAGCAGGAGGTCACCACCCGTGGTGATCTGGCTGCCGATGTTTTTTACGTCAGTGACTTCGTTGTGCCGGGTTTTCCCGGAGCCAAACGAGCCCTTTTTCTTTTTGTCGTACAGAGAGTAATCACCGTCCTGCGCAGCAAGAATCTCCAGGTTTTCGCCTGCAACCAGATAAGCTTCCTGCCCTGCCGTAATCTGGCTGGAGATAACGGTAAGGTTTTGCCCTGCCTGCAAGTCGACGCTGCCACCTGCGTTAAGATCCGAAATCACTTGGCTGACATGATCTTCCTGCCTTGTCAGTTTTTTGCTCTTCGACAGGGAGTGTTCTTCATCTGCGGCGGAGCTGATCAAGAGGTTTTCAGTCGCGGCCATAGCGATATCGCGCTTAACGTCGATCTGGCTGGCGATGATTGCCGTCATATCCCGCCCGGCCTGGATTTTCATGTCACGACTGCTTTCCTGCACGCTGCCACGAAAAGCCTCATGTCATTGGCCGCCTCCGCCCGGGCAGCACTGTCAGCAAACTGGCCGCGCTTTGGTGCGCATGACACTCGACCTGAAACTCATCCGCAGCGAGAGACAGTGATGCGACGCCTATCGCATTCCCAACCAAAACCTTTGCTGTTCAGGGGACATTCATTTGCTATTAAAGCCACCCTGTCATTACCCTCATACGAATGAACACATGACTATGGGCGCGGGCCGACCCAGGATTATCCGGCCAGTTCAAACCATTATTAAACTTTACTTGTGGTTCTTTTGATATTGTCGGACACTCTGCATTAATGACAATATACAGGCGTCAGCCAACCGACTTGGAATTCACAGCTGAATTCGAGCCGACAGCACGCAACGAAAAAGATTCAACCCTGCCTGACAAATGGTTTGCATAAATAATAAAAACCAGCAAAAACAGAGAGTTAACGAAAGTAAGCCCCCTCTTCCACCCTCGCGTCAAAACACCACAAAACCTGTTAAAGACTCGTTACAAATGTAAAAGTTTCGCCCTCTGAAATTAATATCAAAAACCTCATTTAAAACTTTGCGCCCACCGCGAATGCTGCTAATAATCGGCCCAGTTCCGGGGAGCAAGGCAATGCGCCATCTCACACGAAGTGAATAATCAGCTTCCTTCCGATTCAACCCCGGCCTAAAAACTATTCGGTAGTTTGCTCAAAATGCCATCAGGCTTTGAGCTGACTGCTTGTGCGGCGCAAGAAACTTGCGCGAGGAGGGCATCATCGCTCGCAGTGAATCCAGGATTAAGGTCCTATCGATCTTCGGCACGCGTCCCGAAGCCATAAAAATGGCTCCGCTGGTTAAAGCACTGGCGGCGGAATCTGGCGTTCACTCGCAGATCTGTGTCACAGGCCAGCATCAAAGCATGCTGAAGCAGGTGATGGATCTGTTCGACCTCACGCCTGATTTCAGTCTTGATGTGATGAGGCCCAATCAGACCCTCAATACGCTGACGTCTGCTCTTTATGGCGCGATTGATCCGATACTGGAAATGATCCAGCCGGACCGCGTTCTGGTGCATGGCGACACCACTTCAGCCATGGTTGCCGCGATGGCCGCATTCCACCGTCGCATCCCGGTTGGCCATGTTGAAGCAGGACTGCGCACGGGTGATATTCGTTCGCCGTGGCCGGAAGAGATGAACCGTCGCTGCATCGACCTGGGCGCCGACCTGCTGTTCGCGCCGACCTTCGAGTCCCGTACCAACTTGCTCAGTGAGCGTCTGCAAGGTCGCTCGTTTGTCACTGGCAACACGGTCATTGATGCCCTGCAAATGACCGCTAGCCGGATCGATCAGGACCATGCACTGCGTGAAAGTCTTGATAGCCAGTTTGCGTTCATCAAGCCTGGCCGCAAGGTGTTGCTGGTCACCGGCCACCGTCGGGAAAATTTTGGCGACGGCTTCCTTGATATCTGCAAGGCGCTGCGTCAGTTGGCGAGCCGTAAAGACATCCAGATCGTATACCCCGTCCATTTGAACCCTAACGTTCAAGGCCCGGTCAACGAGCATCTGGGCGGTCTGGATAACGTGCATCTGATCGAGCCGCTGGACTATCTGGCGTTTGTTCGCCTGATGCAGCGTGCCCACGTGATTCTCACCGACTCAGGCGGCGTACAGGAAGAGGCGCCTTCCCTCGGCAAACCAGTGCTGGTGATGCGTGATGTCACCGAACGCCCTGAAGCTGTCGCGGCGGGAACGGTTCGACTGGTCGGTACCAAGCCAGAATCCATCATCAGTGGCGTTGCGGCCCTGTACGACGATGACCTGCTGTGGCGTCGCGCCTCCCAGGCGGCCAACCCGTATGGTGACGGCAAAGCCAGCTCCCGAATTGTCGACGTCCTGCTGGGCAGACCCATGCATGAGTTCGTGGTGGGCAAATCGCCGCAAGGCACTGAACGCCCCCTGATGATCCCGAACCCGGAATTCACCCGTCCGGTTTCCACATTTCAATAAACATTTGCCCCTTAACAGCCCGAGATCTGCCTGAATGAAGTCTTCCGTTGCCACCCAATCGGGCGCGCTCAGCGCCCTCGCCTGTGGCGTGAGCCTGCTCGCGCTCATGCCGAATTTCGCCCTGGCCGCGGACAGCCCGCTTACTCAGGCAATCAACCGGCTGAACACCGATACCCAACAGCAGCGCGAGATCCGTCTCAGCGACCTGGGTATCGATGCGCCGATCATCCTCGGCTCCACTGACTCGCGCCGCGAGCTGTATCTTCCGGTTCCGGCCGGGGTGCCGCTAACTGACGCGACCCTGCAATTCGACGCCAGCTACCTGAACGGCGAAGGCGGACGCAACACTATGTTGCTGTCGCTGGACGGTTTCCCGGTACGTGCCGAAGGCCTGACCGAGCCGCAAGGCAACGCCAGCGCCACGTTGGGCGTTGACAAGGCAGCTCGCGACAGCGGTTCAGTACGATTGGGCGTCGCCTGGTCGTCAATCGTTTCCCGCGTTCTTTGCGAAGACGAACGAGTGATCGGTAATGTGCTGCGTATCGACCCGGCCACCCGTCTGACCTACAGCTACGACGCCAATGATCTGCAGGACATCGGCGCGGCGTGGAATGCCCTCCCCGGCAAACCAGGCATCATGGTTGCTCCAGGCAGCCTGTCTGCTGAAAGCTACGACGCCGCATGGCGTATCGGTGTCGCTCTTGAGCGCATCGGCAAGCACGCACGCATCCTGCCCTTCCCTGCTTTGCAGGACAGCGTCGACCTGAGCGCTCTGCGCATCCCGGCTGAGCTGCTGAACATTCCGGCCTTCGCCAGCCTTAATGGCAAAGGCACCCAGACTCTGAGCGACCCGGCACAGATCGGTGCCTTGTTGGTGCTGGGCCAGACGCCAAACGTACAAGCTGACTTGGCGATCAATGATCCGCAGTTGCTTAAGGCAATCAACGATTCGCTGGATGCCTTGCAGGCCCAGATTCAAAGCCGCGACGCGACTGCAGTCGATGCGTTTAACCAATGGCGCGAGCGTCACATCAACGCAGGCCAGAAAACAGGTAAGGAAAACGTGCGTCTGGCATTGCTGGGCAGCCGCCCGATGCTGATGATTGCACCCGACGCTACCACCAAAGCGCTGACCATGTTCAGCTCCGCCTGGAACAAACTGGCCCGCACCCGCCAGTTGTCCATTAGCGAAGCACAGGCGCCGCTGGATACCGATGGCCGTGTAGCGCTGTCGCGACTGGGCGGCCAGCCGGGCACCATCGACGTATTGGCCAAGGCTGACTGGAGCGCCTCGTTCCCGTTGGGCGCCGTGGCTTATGACGGACGTCTGCCGGTCAAAGCGGTGATTGATATCGCTGCCGCGCCAGGCGCATCGGACACTGCTCCGGTTGCCTCGGTGTTCCTCAATGATTACCTGATCGGCGCTCAGCAGCTTGATACCACGGGCGAGAAGCAACGCATCGAAGCGCGCATCCCGCGTTACGCATTGGGTTCGACCAACGTCCTGCGCGTTTCCTTCCAGCGTCAGCCGGTCAGCGATCGTTGCCTGGAAACGCCACAGGCGTTCCCGGTTTCGGTACGCCCGACCAGCCACATCGTCCTCGAAAAAACCACGCCAAGTGATGACTTCGCAGGCATGGCTGCACGCTTCGCGGTTGATACTCAGGTATTGGTCCCGCAAACCTGGCTTGATCACCCGGCCAGCAGCTTGCCGCAAGTGATTTCAGTCGCAAGCGCCACCGGTGTTTCGCCACTGCGCGCGCAGTTGAAAGTCAGCGCTGACCCGAAAACCGCGGTCAAACCGGAAAAATCCTTCCTGGCTTTCGCACTGCCAGTCGCCGACAGCAAGCAAGCGCTGCAAGTCGATGACCAGGGCCGCCTGCGCATCAACGACAAAGATAAAGTCTTGCTGGACGTCACCCAGTTGAACAACCTTGCTTCGTTGCAAGTGGTCGAGTCCGGCAGCCAGCGTGGTCTGGTTTATCAGGCTCTGGGCAGCGATGCCCCGCAGTTCGCCAAGCCAATCCTGCTGACCCGCGGCGATACCAGCGTGCTGGGCAACAACGGTGTGCTGACCACACTGGACAGCAAAGACCCGAACGGCAGCCGCATGATTGATGACGACGAGCCAAAAGGTCTGGATGCATGGCGCACGCCTTCGCTGTTGTGGCTGATTCCGGGCGGCATTCTGTTGTTCCTCGTGCTGTTGCTGGCTGGCCGTAGCGCCCGTCGCAATCGCCAGTAACGGGAACCTGAGATGACGTCGCTTTATTGGCCTTACTGGCTGGCCCACTACTACAGCGTTCTGGAAGTCGCCACGATTGTGATCGCGGTGCTGATCCTGATTTCCAGCCTGGACGATCTGTTCATCGACCTGTGGTACTGGTCTCGCCGGATATTCCGCAGCTTCACCGCCGGGCGCAAATACCGGCCCCTGACCGCCGACCAACTGCTCGCCCGGGATGAGCAACCCCTGGCGATCATGGTTCCTGCGTGGCTGGAATACGACGTCATCGCACCGATGATCGAGAACATGGTGTCGACGCTGGACTACCAGAACTACGTGGTTTTTGTCGGCACCTACATCAACGATCAGCGCACCATCGACGAAGTCGAACGCATGCGTCGCCGTTACAAGCAGTTGCACCGTGTAGAAGTCCCGCACGACGGGCCGACCTGCAAGGCTGACTGCCTTAACTGGGTGATTCAGGCGATCTTCCTTCACGAAAAAACCCACGGCATGACCTTCGCTGGCGTGGTCCTGCATGACAGTGAAGACGTGCTGCACCCGCTGGAATTGCGTCTGTTCAACTACCTGTTGCCGCGCAAGGACATGATCCAGCTGCCGGTGGTGTCCCTGGAACGCAACTGGTACGAATGGGTTGCGGGCACTTACATGGATGAGTTTGCCGAATGGCACGGCAAGGACCTTGTGGTGCGCGAAAGCATGAGCGACACCGTGCCTTCCGCCGGTGTTGGCACCTGCTTCTCCCATCGGGCATTGCAAGTGCTGGCCGGGGAAACCCAGAACATGCCGTTCAACACCGACAGCCTGACCGAGGACTATGATGTAGGCGCTCGCCTGTCCAAAGTCGGCATGAACGCGATCTTCGTGCGCTTCCCGGTGGAATACCGGGTGCTGCGTAAATCGTGGTTCAGAAAGCCTTACGAATCGACCCTGAAAATGCCGTTGTGCGTACGGGAATTCTTCCCCGATACATTCCGCACCGCATTTCGTCAGAAAGCCCGCTGGACACTGGGTATCGGCCTGCAAGGCTGGGAACAGATGGGCTGGACCGGTTCGCTGGCCAACCGTTATTTGCTGTTCCGTGACCGCAAAGGTGTTGTGACGGCTTTCGTCAGCATCATTGCGTACCTGATTCTGGTGCAACTACTGGTATTGATCATCCTGCGTCAAAGCGGCGTGTGGGATGTGAGCTTCCCTACCCCGTTCGAAGCCAACGGCTGGATCAAATACCTGTTGCTGGCCAACGGCATCGCATTGGCCTGGCGCATCGTGCATCGCTGCTATTTCACGGGCGTGCTGTATGGCTGGCAGCATGCATTGCTGGCCATTCCACGCATGGTCGTCGGCAACTTCGTCAACTTCATGGCCGCCTCCCGTGCCTGGAAGATGTTTATCGTTGGCAAGGTGATGAACCGCAAGCTGGTCTGGGACAAAACCATGCATGACTTCCCGTCCACTGACCTTGTAGCGGTTGCCCCGCGCAAGCTGGGCAGCGTGCTGCTGTCATGGCAAGCGATCAACGACACCAATCTGGAAAGCGCACTGGCCGAACAACAGACTCGCCAACTGCCACTGGGGCGCATTTTGCTCAATAACGGCTGGCTGGACGATGAAACCCTGGCCGAAGCCATTGCCTTCCAGAACGACTTGCCACGGGTGTTCGACGTGGCCGCCAAGGCTGAGCGTGCAGCACCCGCGCTGGCCGACGAATTTGCCCTGCGCTGGCGGGCAGTGCCTGTTGGCCTGAGCCCTGAGGGCCGTCAGCAAATTGCCGTGGCCAGCCCATTGTCAGCCGAAGGGCTTGAGCAGGTCAGCGCGCAACTGGGCAGCGAGCCTGTGCAGTTGATCGCTCGGGAAAGCGAAATCATCAATCAGTTGCGTCAGCTTGATGCACCGGATGATCGCGCCTTGCCGCATGCCAGCGCACCACTGCTGGGTGATCTGCTGATCGAAATGGGTCTGCTGGATCGCAACGTGTTCAACGATGCGATGCTGCATTACAAACCACAGCAACATGGTCGTATCGGTGATTACCTGGTGGATATCGGCGTACTGCCCCGCGCAACCATCGAACAGGCGGTTGCCCGTCAGCACAGCCATTATCAGCCGGAGCCGGCATTATGAAACGCTCTCTGCTGAGTCTTGTGATCGCCGGTGCAAGCCTGCTGCCAGCTTTAAGCTACGCCGAAGCCCTGCCGCTGCCGTTGACCGGCCCGGCCTATCAAGCGGCAAACGAAGCCTACAGCGCTTACGAGCGCAAGGATTACGATCTGGCGATTGCCAAAGCCCGCGAGGCTTTGCGTCAGCGTGCAGACGTGACCCGCTTGAATCGGCTGATCGAACTGGCGCAACGCGACAAGGAAGCGCGCGATAACCCGCGCCGCTATCCGCAAGCGAAGTCAGCTCCGGGTTTCAGCGTTGCCGCGCAAGCGTTCAAAGCGTACGACCGCGACGACTTTAGTCTGGCCGCTCAGTCCGCCCGTAAAGCTATCGCCGTGGCACCCAAACGTATGGATTACCGGCTGTTGCTGATCGAATCCCTGCAACGCCAGCAGCAATTGGTTGAAGCCGATCAGGCAACGACTGAAGCGCTGCGGGTATTCCCGGATGACGACGCGCTGCTGATGCGCCGCGAAGCCATCCGCCGCCAGATTGCCGCACCGCTGGCCATTGCCGGTTATCGCGCGCTGGAACAGAACAACCTGCCGCTGGCAGTTGAACAGGCCCGCAGGGCTGTCGGCTGGGCGCCGGAAATCAGTGCAAATCAGCAACTGCTGATCAGCGCCCTCCTCGCCTCCAAGGACTATCCTGCCGCCGAAAAAGCTGCAACCGCCGCGCTTGCTCAGGACGACGGGGAGATTGCGCCCTGGGTGCTGCGTAGCTATGCACTGGATCGCCAAGGCAAAACTCAAGCCGCACAGGCCGACTTGAATCAGGCGCTGGCCATCGACGGCCTGCTGGATTCCGAAGAGCGCGAGATTCGCTTCTTCGCAGCCGATCTGGCCCTGGCCAACGGCAACCCGCAACAAGCGCTCGATCAATTGCAGCAACTGAAGCCAGACGAAAGCGGCGAAGTTGCCCGTCGTCGTGCCGCTGCGCAAGTCGTTGCACGCCAACAAAGCAATGGCCTCAAAACTGCAGTTCGCTTCCCTGCGCCCGCACTGAACTGCCAGGAAAGCGCCTTCGGTCTGATCTGCGATATCTGGCCGGGTAACCAGCGCGATGCCGGGACTGACACAGCCGTGCAGGCGTATGCCGCACTGGCGCGCAAGGACGCCGCTTCAGCAGCCACCCTCGCTCAGGAAGCGATTCGTCGCGCACCGCAAAATCCGGCGTATCGCAGCCTTCTGGTCAGCGCGCTGACCGAACAGAAGCGCCTCCCGGAAGCCATCGACGCGGCCAGTGAAGGCATTGCCGCCAATGGCGACGATGCACGTTTGCTGGCGCAACGCGGTCGTCTGCGCCAACAGACCGGGGATGATTCCGGAGCGCGCAAGGACTTCACTCAAGCGCTGGCAC
This sequence comes from Pseudomonas sp. Irchel 3A5, assembly GCF_900187575.1. NCBI lineage: Bacteria > Pseudomonadati > Pseudomonadota > Gammaproteobacteria > Pseudomonadales > Pseudomonadaceae > Pseudomonas > Pseudomonas sp. Irchel 3A5. The sequence continues at coordinate 43,587 of NZ_FYDU01000023.1, forward strand.
TGGGCAGCCTGCCCACGTACGAAGAGGCCAGCCTTTATGCCGCGTTGGGCCAGCGCCAGACCGCACGCGAGCGCTTGCAGCAATCGCGCGATGCCGGTGAGCTGGAAGGCATGAGTAATCTTCAGGTCGCGTATCTGTCCGTACAGGCCGGTGACGACGACGCCGCGCATGAATCATTCCGCAAGGCCGACGCCGAAGCCCCGCTGCCGCCAACGGCTACCCAGGATGCGGCTTACAACGCCATGCGCGTCAACGACGACGAGCAGGCGGTGGGCTACTTCAAGCGTGTGATCGATGCACAGAATGCCGGTGAACTGGACATGCCTGCGCAACAGTTGTTCGATACCCGTCGCGCAGTCGCCGATGTCTCGCGCACCTGGGGCCTGATCAGCACCACCAGTTATCGCGGTAACAGCTCCAGCAGTGGATTGAGTTCTGCGCCGAGCACCGGCAGCAATGGCAACGGTGGAAGTGGCGGCAGCAGCAACGACAGCCTGCAAAACAGTACCGAACTGTCGTGGCGGCCGCTGGGTTATCGCAACGCACGCTTCGTCGAGCTTTACGGCCGGATCACCGACACCCTGTGGGCCAAGAACAGCGACTCCGACACTGGTGTGGATGCTCTGCAAGGCGCGTTGGGCGTCAGGGTCAAACCGTTCTCTTCGCTGAACGTGATGGCGGCTGCAGAGCGAACCTTTCCACTGGGCTCGTCCAATATCGACGGCGACTGGTTGCTGCGTCTGGGCTACGGCTCCAGCATCGGCACCGATCTGCGGGTCGATACGCCTAGCTGGTGGACTTCGCAACTGTTCGCCGAAGCCGGACACTACGTCAACGACTCGCGCAACTACTTCAACAGCGAATGGCAAGGCGGTCGCAGCTACGCCATCGGTGGGACCGGCTCGCGCTGGGTCACCTTCCCGCATGTGGTGGCGGCTTACGATTACGACTCGAAAATGAACAGCGAAACCGGCTCCGATGGCCGCGCGGATTACTCTTCAGGCCACGCGGCAGGCGTTGGTGTGGGTAACAACGTGCGCTATTGGTTCCGTGAAGACGCGTACAACGCGCCACGCTCTTATGTGGATTTTTCTCTGCAATATCGAGTGAAAGTGTCTGGCGATGACCGCGCCAAAGGCGTGTTTGCCCGACTGACTTACTCTTACTGAGGACTGATATGTACCCTCGAATCTGCATGTGGCTGGGCTTGAGCCTGGCCGCCACGACGGCCCACGCCGCGTCCGAAATCGCTCAGCTGTACGAATCCAAATTACCGGAAGGCTCGGCCTGGGTTCGGGTGGTCAATCCAACCGACACCACGATGCAGGTCCGTATTGATAAGGGCACCAGCTTCAATCTGTCTGCCCAGTCAGCACCGGCCAGCCCGTTTCAAGTGGTCGATGGCCGTCAGCCTTTGCGTCTGACGGTGAATGGCCGCGAGATAAAAGACCTCAAGGCTCAGGCCAATGCTTTTGTCACGCTGATTCTCGACAGCAACCCGGCCGTTGCACCGCGCGTGGTGATTGATCCGCCGGTGCGTGGCAAGGATTTGCGCGCCGAGCTGAACATTTACAACCTGAGCAATGGCTGTGACAAGGCCGACATCAAACTCGCCAACGGCTCGACGGTATTCAGCCAGCTGCCGCAGAAAGGTCAGGCACAGCGCACCATCAATCCGGTGCAGGCGACCTTGATTGCCAGCTGTGGTCAGAGCGCCAGCCTGCCATTCAAACTTGAACCGTTCAAAGCCGGTGATCGCTACAGCCTGTTCCTGATCGGCTCTGGTCAGACCCCACGACTGGTGGGCCTCGTCGATCAGACTGCGCCATGATCAAGGTTATGAAAACAGCACTCATGACGAACCCCCGCCCCTCTCGCCGCCTGCCGTTATCGGCCATCCTCGCAGCAATGCTGTTGGGTTTTTCCAGCCAGCCAGCACAGGCAGCCTCGGCAGTGATCACCGGCAAGGACGGCTGGCTGTTCCCGGCCTGGGAAAGCCTGACCAAGGTCGACAACGCCGGTACCACTCGCAGCATCGCTTTGATCAAGGACCTGCAACAGCAACTGGAGCGCAACAAGATCGCTCTCGTTGTTCTGGTGGTGCCGATGAAAGCGCCGTTCTATGCGCAACGCCTGCCGGCTGATCAGCCTCTGAGCCCGGCCGTTGCCCAGCGCTACGATCAGTTGCAAGGCGCCATGAATAAAGCAGGCCTGACCACGCTGAATATCAAGCCGATTCTGCAACAGACCGAACAAGGTGATCAGACCGCCTTCTACCGGGCCGACTATCACTGGACCGCCTGGAGTGCCGAAAACACCGCTGATGCAACCGCCCGGCTGATCAATCAGCGCTATAAGCTGCAAGGCGAGCCCGGTGGCGGCGCAGTGCTGGGTGAATGGTTCGACAAACGCGCCTTTGGTGACCTGGCGAGTAACTTCCTGCCAGCCATCAAACGCAAAGCCATTGGCCGCGACATCTACACCGTGCGGCATCAGGTGGAAAAAGACCTGCTGATCGACGATGCCCCAGCGCCCGTACACGTTATCGGCAACAGCTTTGTGCAGCCTTATCTGGGCTTTACTCAGAAGCTGTCCAACGCGCTGGATCGTCCTGTCACTTTGACCTGGAACCCCGGTGATGTCGGGCCGTGGGCCACCCTGCTGCAATATCTGCAATCACCGGATTTTGCCCAGCAAAAACCTCAAGTCATCGTCTGGCAATTCAACGAAGGGCAATTCCATCAAGGCCCTGATGCTTCAGCCAACTGGAACGCCAAAGGCGTTGTGTCGCTGAGCCAGTGGCATCAGCGCATCAAGCAGGCGCTCCCTTGAGGATTTTGGGTAGACCCCTGAACCGTGCGACTCTGACCGCTCTGCTGCTTGCAGCCATGATAGGGACAGGGATCGCCATGTTGATTACCAATGCAGTAAAACCAGTGAAACCCGGCATCGTCGGGATGGTCTGGCAACCGGACAATGCCACGGTAGGCATCAAAGGCGACTGGCATAAACTCGGTGCCCGGGAACTGCTGGTGCAGTGGACGGTGGTGGATGATCAGGCGTTTATTCCCGGTACTGGCCTGCCTGCCGTACCGGTGATGCCGGACTGGACACGGATCGGCAAAGAGCCCTGGGCCAAAGACGTCATCGTCGGTCTGGCCGGGTATTTCAGCGAAAATCGCTCTCGGGACAACGTCGAGCAATTGGCAAAACTGTCCGAGAGCATCGCCAGGTTGTCTTTGCCGTTGCATGTCACGGGTTACTACTTCCCGGCCGAAGTCGATCCGAGCTGGACCAAGGCGAAAGACTTGCCCGCATTGCTGGCCAAGTTGCCGCGACCACTCTGGATCAGCGTCTACGACGGTGCCAATATCGGCCCCGCGGCTACCGCTGACTGGCTCAAGCAGTGGTTGCCGGATGACATTGGTGTGTTCTTTCAGGACGGCGTCGGGGTCTATGCCCGTACCGCTCCGGTGGCTCGCACTTATGCCGACGCCATGCGGGATCGACTGGGCAAGGATCGCGTCAGAATCATCGCCGAGGCCTTCAGGCCGCAATACGGCGGCGGTTTCCGTTCCGCCACCGCAGAAGAACTCAAACCACAGCTGGAAGCGTATGACGGCTACCCGCTGTACCTGTTCGATGGCCCGCATTACGTGACACCGGAGTTGGTAAAACAGCTGTTGAAGTGAGGCTGGCACGTTTCGGGTAATAAACCCCGAACCTGTAGGAGCGCACGAGCAACGCGAGGCCGCGATGGCGTTTTGTCTGACACCCCGCCATCGCGGCCTCGCGTTGCTCGTACGCTCCTACAGAAAAGCATTTCAGCAAAATTACAAAATCGACAACGGGTAGTTGATGATCAAGCGGTTTTCATCGAACTCGTTGTTGCTGAAGTCACGACGCATGGTGGAGTTGCGCCATTTCACGTTGAGTTTTTTCAGCACACCGCTCTGGATGGTGTAGGCCAGTTCGGTTTCCCGCGCCCATTCCTTGCCATCGTTGGTGGCCGACGTTCTGACGTTGTCACCACTGATGTAGCGGTTCATCAGGGTCAGGCCCGGGACGCCCAGCCCGGCGAAGTCATAATCGTGACGCAGTTGCCAGGAGCGCTCTTCGGCATTGTCGAAGCTGGCGTTGTAGCTGTCGTTGGCCAGGGTGCCGCCGCTGGTGCCGTTAACCCGCATCCACGTGTCGCCACTGACTTTCTGCAGCCCCACATAGAACACATGAGCGCCATACTTGGCCGAGAACAGCCCCGAGTACGTCTTGTTATCCAGATTACCCGCCAGTTCCCGACCGTCCTCCCCGCCCTTGAAGAAGCCCAGATTCGCACCCAGCGTCCAGTCACCCAACGGCTGGCTATGAACCAGTTGCAGATACTGCTGGTTATAAACGTCTTTGAGTTCTGCGCCCCACAAACCGACCATGGTGCGGTTCTGGTTGAACTTGTATTCGCCGCCGACAAAGTTGAACCGGTCAGACACGCCGCCACCGAAGTTCATGTCTTCCATGCTGGCATCGTTACGCGGGCTATTGCCCTGGAACTGTCCGCCATAAAGGGTCAGGCCGTCGATTTCATTGGAGGTAATCTGCGCGCCCTGAAAGGTCTGCGGCAGCGAGCGACCGTCATCGGAGCGCAGGATCGGCAAGACCGGCATCCACTCCCCCACCTTCAACTCGGTTTTGGAAATACGCGCCTTCCCCGCCACCGCCAAACGACCGAAATCATCCGCCGGACGTCCGTCACTGTGGCGTGGCAGCAAAGCCGTGCCGTAAGTACCGCCACCGCCGTCCAGCTTGACCGACCACAGGCCCAGCACATCAACACCAAAACCCACCACGCCCTGGGTGAAGCCGGACTTCGCATCCAGAATGAAACTCTGGGTCCACTCCTCCGCCTTGCTCTGCGGGTTGGATGGATCGACAAAATTGCGATTGATATAGAAATTGCGCAGGCCCAGATTGACCTTGGCGTCTTCGACAAAACCGGCAGCCGTCGCCGCCCCCGGCGCAATCAGCGAAAGGCCCAGTGCGGTGGTGCTGAAGCCAAGAACGCTTGCTGCAAGGGTATTTAATTTAGCCATTTTTGTTATCCCCACTTTCATTTGGACGAGCACAGCAATGCGTGCCCTCGAAAAAGGCTCGCATCGCCGATGAAAAGTTATCTGCCAGCCGTCAAAGGCATTCCAGTACGGCTTAGCGACTGGCGCTGGTCTAAGGGCTTACTGCCCGGCCCGCACCTTGGCGATTTCGTCGTACATCAGCTTCACCAGACTGCCGTCCAGTTTTTCCGAATACTTCTTGATCACCGGCTGAACGCGTTCGCGGAAGCGATCTTTCTCTTCGGCAGAAATATCGTTCACCGCGACGTTCTTCTGCTGCTCAAGATAGCCACGCGCGCTCGCCATGCTGCTAGCGGTGACCTCTCGCTGATACTTCTGAGCCTCTACAGCCGCCTCTTTAACCAGCTTTTTCTCGTCATCATTGAGCTTGTTCCAGGTCTTCTGGCCAATGATGAAAGACTGCGGATTGAAAATATGGCCGGTGGTTGAGATGTACTTCTGTACCTCGTAAAACTTGCTGCCCTGAATCACCGTGAGCGGGTTTTCCTGACCGTCGATCACACCCTGTTCCAGGCCGGTGTACACCTCAGGGAATGCCATCGCCACCGGGTTGGCACCCAGCGCGTTGAAGGTGTCCAGATAGATCGGCGACTGGATCACGCGGATCTTGAGGCCCTGCATGTCTTCCAGTTTGTTGATCGGGTGTTTGCTGTTGGTCACGTTACGAAACCCCAGATCCCAGTAACCCAGGCTGACCAGCCCTTTGCTGTCCAGTTGTGCGGCCAGCTTCTGTCCGACGGGACCATCGATAACGGCGTGAGCCTCCTCGACGTTGTTGAACAGGAACGGGAAGTCCAGCATGGCGAAGTCCGGCGCTTGCGCCGCGAGGATGCCGGAGTTGAGTACGGTCAGGTCCAGGGTGCCGCCTTGCAGCGCGGAGACAGTGACGACGTCACCACCCAGTGTGCCGCCCGGAAACAGTTTGACCTTGATCTTGCCGCCACTGCTTTTGGCCAGCAGTTCGGCGAACTTCTGAGCCCCCTGCCCCTGGGGATGCTCCTGCACATTCTGGAACGCGAAGCGCAGGGTTCGCTCACGAATTTCTGCTGCGTGGCTGGCCATGCTGCCCAGCAAAAGGCCTGTGGCGCAGGCACCTGCCAGCAGGGTTTTCATCAGTTTTTGCATGTCACTCTCCATATTGTTTTTAGAGTCGAGTTACGGGAATGCGCACCGACATCAGCCGGTGAAAAACTTCAGCGGTACAAGCACCAGCGAAGGGAACAACACCAGCAGAAACAGCACTACAAACTGGGCCAGCATGAACGGCCAGACGCCACGAATGATTTCATCCATGCTGATTCTGGACACACCGCACACCACATTCAGCACCGTGCCCACAGGCGGCGTGATCAAGCCGATAGCGCAATTGATCATGAACAGCACGCCGAAATACACCGGATCGATACCGGCCATGACCACCGCAGGCATCAGAACGGGAGTCAACAGCAGAATTGTCGGGGTCATGTCCATCGCGGTACCGACCACAATCACCAGCAGCATGATGACGACCAACAAAATGGTCTGGTTGTCCATGAACGGCTCAAGCACGCCAGCCAGTTGCTCGGGCAACTCGGCGATCGTTACCAGCCAACCGGAGACCATGGCTGCAGCGACCAGGAGCATCACCACCGACGTGGTTTTCGCGGATGAAAGGATCAGGTCGTACAGTTGGTTGATCTTCAACTCCTTGTAAATGACCAATGCCACAAACAGCGAATACACCGCAGCGACCACTGCCGCCTCGGTCGGCGTGAAAATGCCGAACTTCAGACCGAAGATAATGATCAGCGGCAAGCCGAGCGCCCACAGACCCTCGATCAAGGCGCGCATGATTTGCGCGGCACTCTGCCTGGGAGGCGGCTCGATATTTTCCTTGCGGGAGACGAACCACCAAGCCACCGCCAGCGACGCCCCGAGCATCAGCCCCGGGACGATCCCGGCCAGAAACAGCTTGGAAATCGAGACGCCGGATGCCACACCGAACACGATGAAACCGATGCTTGGTGGGATGACCGGGGCGATAATCCCCCCCGCTGCGATCAAGCCCGCCGAGTGCGCCCGGTTGTGCCCGGCACGCACCATCATCGGCACCAACAGTGCCGCGAGCGCCGCCGCGTCGGCCACCGCAGACCCCGAAAGGGAAGCCAGCAGGCAGGAAGCCAGAATGGCCACGTAACCCAAACCACCGCGTTTGTGTCCCACCAGGGCCATGGCGATATTGACGATGCGTTTGGACAGGCCGCCCGCGTTCATGATCTCGCCAGCCAGCATGAAGAACGGCACGGCCATCAGCGGGAAACTGTCGGCACCATTGAGCAGGTTCTGGGCGATGATCTGCGCATCGAACAGATCCAGCTGCACCATCAACGCCACGCTGACCAATAACAAGGCGAAAGCGATTGGAATGCCAAGCGCCATGGTGCCGATCAGCGAACCGAGAAAAATAACCAGGGTCATGGGTGAGTTCTCTCAGAGGTCGATGCCGGGGTATGGATCTGCTTGATTTCTTCGGCGGAGTCGCTGTCGGTGACCATCACCAACTCGTCATCCGCCAGCTTGCCGCTTAGCATCAGGTACAACTCATACAACAGAATGGCCGCAGCGCTGACGCCGAACACCAGCCCGGCCGCATAGAACAGCGCCATGGACAGCCCCGACGCAGGCGCTACCACGTCCAGGTTGATGACCGCTTGTTGCCAGCTTCCGCTGAACACCAGCCAGCAGATGTAGAGCATCAGCACATGGCCAACCACCAGACAGAACCGCTTGCCCCCCGCAGGCAAGCGACGCACCAGGCTGTCGAAGCCCATATGTGCCCGATCTTTGAGCGCTACGAGTGAACCGAGAAAGATCATCCAGACGAACAGCCAGCGCGACAGTTCTTCCGACACGCTGATGCCCGAGTTGAAAGCGTAACGGAGCACCACGTTGCCGAAAACCAGCACAAGCATGCCAATCATGCACAGCACGATGAGCAACTTGAGCAGCTTGAAATACAGGTCGACTATTCTTTTCATTATTATTGCCTCGCGGAAACCCTGAACCTGACGCGATTAACCCGGCATCGCTGTTAGCGGGCTGAACCGGCCTGAGGTGCGCACGCGCAGACGCCGCGAGCCATTACCTTGGGGGATAACAGTCGAGCACAGAGAGAGGAATTGAGAACGAGCAATCGCGGTCGCATGAGAGTGGCTCCATTGTTTTTATTGTCCCCTTGCTCTGATGGCAAAGGTTTATGACATGGAAAATGTACTAACCGGTTAATTCGGTCAATACGCAAAAACGTCGATCATCAACGCTCAATTCATCACGCTGCGTATGAAACCGTCTCGAATCGCGTCGAAAACAATCTTAACCCACGCTATTTTCTTCAAAAAAGCATAGTAAAGGCATGACAGCAGCACGACTCAGGAAATATAAAAGCGTGCGATTATCGATTATTTTTTCGACATGAAGTCCGTTGATCCTCTATGCCCCCTCAACAGGCCACAACACATGCCCAGCCATCCGCCGTTCTCCGGCGCTAAAATCGCCCTTCTCTGCAACGGCTTGATTCTGAGCTACCAGCGAGACGACAAGCCCTCTATCCCATGGCCGAACCTTTGGGACCTACCCGGGGGTGGTCGCGAGGGGGAAGAAGCGCCGCTGGCGTGCGCGCTGCGTGAGACCGAGGAAGAATTTGGGCTGACCATTGCACCCGAAAGTATCGTCTGGGCTCGGGTTTATCCGGGCCAAGGGCTGGGTGGCCTGGATACCTGGTTCTTCGTGGCACACGTTCTGCCCGAAACATTTGCCAACATACATTTCGGCACCGAAGGCCAGCGCTGGGCGGTCACCACGATAGAGGCTTTCCTGGCGAATACCTCGGCTATAGCGCATTTTCAGCATCGGCTCAGGGAATATCTGTTGAGCAACCCTGGAAACGTAACCCCGGGGCCTTTAGCGCGTCACTAAAAGCCACTGGCGGCTGGCCCGACTTGCGCATAACATGCCGTGATTCCATATAGCCAGACATCACCCATGATAATAGCCAGCCTGCGCAGCCATCTGACACTCTGGTTCGCCGGACTGTCGCTGCTCGCCTTGCTGAGCGTGGGTTTCTATGTCGGTCATATCGCGACCGAACAAATCAAACAGGCCAGTGGCAGCTCTCTGCTAAGCACCGCCAAGTCAGCCGCAATGATGCTCGGCACTCAGCTACGTGAGCGTCAGCTTGAGATATTCCTGCTGAGCCGGGAGCCCCATCTGGTTCGCGGCAACCTGGATGACCCGGACATTTTGCCTTCGATGGAGCTGCGCACCCAGTCTCACTCCGAGTACGCGTGGATGGGTGTCGCTGATACCAGGGGCAATGTTCGACAGGCAGTGCACGGCCTGCTGGTCAACCAGTCCGTGCTCGAACGCCCGTGGTTCAAGGCCGGACTTCAAGGACCGTATACCGGCGATCCTCACGAAGCGGTGTTGCTGGCCAAGCTGTTGCCCGCCAATGCCAGTGGCGAACTGCTGCGCTTCATCGACTTTGCAGCACCAATCCGCACGGCTGACGGCACTGTGGTCGGCGTCCTCAGCGCCCATGTGCACTGGAACTGGATGACCCGGATTGTCGAATCGGCCATTCTGCGTGAAGGTGTCACCGCTGACCTTGAAGTGCTGATCGTCAATGGCGATGGTGCAGTCCTGTACCCACAACAGATGATCGGCCAAAAGCACCCCGAGCTGCTTGCAACTCAGCGACTTTCCACCAGCGAGAAGCCAGCCGACGCGCCGGAATGGTCAGAAGACGCCGACTACTTGTCCAGCGTATTGAAAGTACCGACGCCACCTTCCGCCAATCTGGCCTGGTACATCGTCGTTCGCCAGCCGCTGGCTACCGCTCTGGAGCCTGCGCGGATCCTGCTTTACAAGCTGTTGATACTGGGCGTTGCCGCCGCACTGGCATTTGGCCTGGTCGCATATTACCTGGCGCAGTATATGAGCCGTCCCATCGAACAACTGGCAAAGGCTGCCAAGCAGGTCCAGGCCAAACAACCCGGTGCCGATTTCCCTCAGGCGCATTCGGTCCGGGAGATCGCCCAACTGGGCCAGTCCATTCAGAGCATGACCGAATCGCTGCTGAACAAGGAACGCGAGCTGCAAGACACCAATGCGTCACTTGAAGCCACCGTCGAGCAGCGCACTGCCGCCCTCACCCAGGCCAATGCCGAGCTATTGAAATTGGCGACCCACGACGCCTTGACCGGTGTTTATAACCGTCGCCGTTTCGACGAAAAGCTCGCCGAATGCAACCAGCTGTTTGAACGCAGCGGCCGCCCCTTCGCCCTCCTGTTCATCGACGCCGATCACTTCAAAAACGTCAACGACACCTACGGTCACGCCACCGGTGACGACGTGCTGCATCAATTGGCTCAAATCATTCAGGAAAACACCCGCGCCAGCGACTTCGTGGCCCGCTACGGCGGTGAAGAGTTCGCCGTATTGCTGCCAGAGCCTGAAGGTGCGGAAAGCCCGGAAGTTGTGGCAGAAAGGATTCGCAAAGCCGTTGCCGAGGCGACCTTTGACCTGGTTGGGCAAATCACCGTCAGCATTGGTATCGGCCTGGCAGATACCGCAGATGCCAATACAACGGCGCTGATCAAACGGGCTGATCAGCAGCTTTATCACGCCAAGGCGTCAGGCCGAAACAGGGTGGCGAGCAAGGCCACCATAGACATATAAGAATATCCGTCAGATCGCTGACAACCTGGCTGGATCGCGTCTGTTTACAGTTGCCCGTAACGGAACAGGTTAAAGCTTTGGCCTCAGCGGTCGACGATTACCTATTAAAGAATAATTATTAGTTTTTCGGAGGAGCAGCGGCATGGGGATGTTCAAGGCGTTGTATGAGTCCATCGAAATGCAGTTTTTCGATTCTCTGACGAAAAAGCTCTCGAGTCTTTTTCTGCTGGTTGCCGTCAGTGGATTGCTGTACTGGATTGCCTTGAGCATTCGTGCAGACATCGTTCAGCAGTTACGCAGCGCACAACTGGACGCTGCCCTGCTCGGCCAGATTGAAGGCAGCCTGAACGGGCTCAGCAACGCCATCTTGTTCAGCACGCTGTTTACGCTGTTCATGGTCAGTTTCATGGTCTGGTATTTTCGTCACCTGATCGTGCGCCCGGTCACCCACATGACCCATGCGCTTGCAGAAATCGCTAACGGTGAAGGCGACCTGTCCAAAGACCTGCCCCTGCTGACCCACGACGAAATTCGCGTACTGGCCAGCACCTGCAACCGATTCCTGGGCAAGCAACGGGAAATCATCAGCAACGTCCAGGCCCTGACCGTCCACATCGCCGTTGAATCAGCGCGCTCGTTGAAAAACATCAGCGACTCCAGCGACAGCGCCACCCATCAGGCCCGCTTCGCCAAGGAAGTAATGGATCAGAGCAACATGGCGGTCGGTAATATTCAGGAGGTTTCCCAGCAGACCCAGGGCATCTCCAGCACCACTGCGCAAAACCTGAGCATGGCTCGCGATTCATACGCGGAACTGCTGGAGGTCACCGGCAACATCAGCGAAATATCCAGTAGCCTCAATGAATTCGGCACTCTGGTCTCGGCGCTCAATCAGCGTTCGACGAGCATCAAATCCATCGTGGGCCTGATCCAGCAGATTTCGTCGCAGACCAATCTGCTGGCGCTCAATGCCGCTATCGAAGCGGCTCGCGCCGGGGAAAGTGGCCGGGGCTTTGCGGTGGTGGCTGATGAGGTGCGTACCCTGGCGCAGAACGTCAGCAAGGCCACCGATGATATCTCGCAGAACATCGACGCCATGCTTCAGGAGGTGAGTTCCACCCACGAGCAAACCACGCAAATCAGTCACAGTGCCCGGGAAACCCAGAAAGTGGTTGAACGTGCTTCCGGCCATTTCGAAAGCATGATCGGCGACTTTGAATCCACCAATGGCAAGCTCGCTGACATCGCCGCACACATTCTGCAGTTCGCGGAAAGCAACACCGGTATCAACGACCGGGTGACGCAGATTTACGCTGACAGCCAGTCCATTGATCAGCGCATGCAGCACTCAGCCACTGCAACCCGGGATCTGTCGGGCGTTGCCGAGCGCGTGCAGACCATGCTCGGCAAGTTTGTACTGGGCCATGGTGCGCTGGATGCCGCCATTACCCGCGCCAGCCAGTGCCGTGACATTCTGCAGACACGACTCGCCGAATTGCACCGCAGCGGCCTGAACCTGTTTGATCAAAACTACAAACTGATCCCTAACACTGATCCCAAGCAGTACCTGACCAGTTATACCGAACGCTTCGCCCAGGTCTGCCAGGAAGAGTGCGACAAGCTGACCAAGGGCACCAAAGGCGGCAAGGTGTCGTTCATCGTCGACACCAAGGGTTACTGCCCGGTGAACAACAGCTGGGTATCCAAACCACCGACCGGTGACCGCACCATCGACCTGCCGGTATGCCGCAACAAACGCATGTTCTCCGACCCGATCGGCCTGCGTGCGGCGGGCAACACCCAACGTTTCCTGCTTCAGACCTACCTGCGCGACACCGGCGAAATCATGACTGAGATCGACGTGCCCTTCTTCTTCGACGGCCGCCATTGGGGCAATCTGCGGATGGGCTTTGACGCGGCGGTGTTGTTGGCGGAGTGATTGGGGGGCTCCTGGCTAACCAAATTGCCTGCAACCCAGGTATTGATATTGTAGGAGCTGCCGAAGGCTGCGATCGCGGCGTATCAGGAGAAATGCTTTTAAAATGTAGGAGCGCGCTTGCCCGCGATTACGCCAGCACAGACGATATATTCATCGGCTTATAGCCAGAATCGCGGGCAAGCGCGCTCCTACCGATCCTATGTTTGCTTAGCGACAGCGAGGTATCAGGGACATCGGGGCTACAGAAAATGCAATTCAATCCCCAGGCCAATCTCGGCTCTCACAATGACATCTCAAATTGTCAGAGGCACCTTGCCGGGTGTAGATGCTAAAACCTGACGAATGAGAACAATTCCGTTACCCTGTGCGCACTTTTTTACGGCGGATATGTCGTGCTGCCTGCGGCCGATTCGTCCTCATCTCTCGGTATGGGTAATTCAATGCGCCTGTTCAAACACCTCGCAGTCGGCGTCAGCCTGCTGCTAGCCGGTCAGACCCTGGCCTTCGCAACCACCTATCCAGTCACTGTCACCGACGTTGCCAACCGTCAGGTTGAAATTCCCGCCGAACCCAAGCGCATCGTCCTGCAGGACGGCCGCGATCTGTTCACCCTGGCCCTGCTCGACCGCGCCGATCCATTCCAGCGCGTCGTGGCGTGGAACAACATCATCAAGCGTTCCGACCCCAACACCTGGAAAGTCTTCGAAAACCAGTGGCCAAAAACCGCCAACCAGGCCACTGACATGAAGTTCGGTGACGACGGTGATCTCAATCTCGAAGCGGTCGTCGCCGCTCGCCCGGACCTGCTGGTATTCCAGACCCGCGCCCGGGCTTCGCTGGAAAATGCTGGCGTGGCGCAGAAGCTGGCCGCGCTGAAGATTCCGGTGCTGTTCGTCGACAGTGATCTGGAGCCGGTGGTCAACAGCCAGAAAACCGTAGCCCTGCTCGGTCAGGTGCTGAACCGCGAAGAAGAGGCCAAGGCCTACATTGATTTCTACAAATCCCGATTGGCTAAAGTCGAAGCCATTACTCAGGAACACAACAAGAAACCCTTGGTGTTCGTTGAAGCCAAAGCTGGCCAGGGCGGCGCATCGGCCTGCTGCTTTACCCACGGCGATGTCTACTGGGGCAAGCTTGTTCAGGCGGCAGGTGGTGTGAACCTCGGCTCTCAACTGTTACCGGGCGCGACCGGCGATGTCACGCTGGAAACCGTATTGGGCAAACAGCCGGACGTATACGTCATGACCGGTACCCAGTTCCCGGGTAACACATCCGTCTCGCCACCGTTTGGCTTCGGTGATAGCGTCAAGCTCGACGCCATCCAGCGTCAGTTGAAGTTGCTGGAACAACGTCCAGGCTTTGCGCAACTCAAGGCCAGCCAGAACGGTCGTGTGTACGGTGTCTACCACCAGTTCTACGCCAGCAGCTGGAACATTCTGGCAGTGGAAAACCTGAGTCAGGCGTTCTACCCGGACAGCGCTAAACAGCTGGATGCAGATGCCAGCCTCAAGTCGCTGTTCGCCCTGACCGGTATCAAGGCAGTCCCTGCGATTCTGTACGCCACTGCGCCTGCTACTGGTAAATGACCCACACCCATGACGACCTCTATCGGTAAAGCTTCATCCGACATCAGCAGCTACCAGACCCGTTACACCCATACCGTGTGGAAGCGCACGGTATTGCTGATCAGCCTGCTGGTGATCGCTGTGGTGGCTTTCATTGCCGACCTGATTGTCGGCTCAGGGACACTGACGTTCGGTCAGGCCATGAGTGGACTGTTGCAGCCTGACAGCGTAGATGCCAGCACTCGCGTGATCCTTTGGGAGCTGCGCATGCCCATGACGCTTATGGCGGTGCTCGCGGGCACGTGCCTGGCGCTGGCCGGGCTGATGATGCAGACGGTACTCGATAACCCTCTGGCGGAACCCTTCACGCTGGGGATTTCCTCGGCCGCGGGCTTCGGCGCGTCACTGGCGCTGGCCTTCAACTTTTCCCTCGGCAATGCCTTGCCAGGGTTTGGCGCCGACTTGCTGGTGACCGGCAACGCCTTCCTGTTCTCGTTGCTGACAGTGGGCATCATTCTGCTGCTGACCCGCGGGCATGTGGGCCTGCAGGCGATTACCCTGCTGGGGATCGCCGTGCATTTCGTGTTCAGTTCGTTGCTGGGTCTGGTGCAATACGTGGCGAGCGTCGATCAACTGCAGAGCATCGTGTTCTGGCTCATGGGTTCGCTGCTGCACGCGACCTGGAACAAGGTCACGCTCTGCGCGATCATCGCAGCCATTGCCATTCCGGTGGTGCTGGTTCAAGCCTGGGCACTCACAGCATTGCGCAGCTTTGGCGAACAAGCCGTAGTGTTCGGCATTCCGGTACGCCGTATTCGCACCATGATGCTGATGCTGGCTGCGCTGTTGGCCGGCGCGGTGACTTCGGTGGTCGGCATCATCGGCTTTGTCGGTCTGGTGGCTCCGCACGTGGCGCGTCTGCTGGTGGGCGAAGATCAACGCTTCACCATCGGCGTGACCATCGCCTGCGGCATCATCTTCGTCACCCTCGCCTCTCTGGCCAGCAAGTTGATCGTGCCAGGCGCAGTGCTGCCCATCGGCATGGTCACTTCGCTGATCGGCTTGCCATTCTTCATCATTCTTATCCTGCGCGACCGGAGACTGACCTCCCGATGAGTTTCTCCACTGCTGACTATCGCGTAACGATCCACGGCCGGACCATCCTCGACGGGCTGGCGGTGAAAGCCGAAGCAGGTCGTACCCTGGCGCTGCTGGGAGCCAACGGTGCGGGCAAATCGACGTTCATGAAAGGCTTGTGCGGGCTGACCAAAGCGCAGGGCTCGGCCACCATCGACGGCATTGACCTGCTGGGTTCATCTGCGGCAGTACGGGCCAAACTGATTGGCTACGTTGCTCAGGATCTGGCGCATCTGGACGTAAGGCTGTCCACCTACGAACTGCTGTTGCTCGCTCAGCACGGTAGCGCACGCGGCTGGGCAACCGGCAAGGATGCGCAGCGCAAAGCCAGCGAAATGCTTGAACTGCTGGGTTTGCAGCGCTTTGCCGAATGCCAGCCTGGGCAGCTGTCCGGGGGCGAACGGCAGATGATTTCCCTGGCACTGGCACTGGTGCGCAGCCCGCGTCTTCTGTTGCTCGATGAGCCGACTTCGGCACTGGATCTGGCCAATCAACTGCAGATTCTCGATGCGGTCAGTGCCTATACCCGCAAGGAAAACATCGTCACCCTGGCGATTTTCCACGACATGAATCTGGCCAGCCGCTACGCCGACGACACGTTGATGCTGCATCACGGCCACGTGCATTGCAGCGGCCCGACGCGCAGTACATTGACTCCGGAAAACCTTGCACATGTGTATGGGGTTGATTGCCGGGCGATCAGCGTCGACGACGGGGCTTTCACCGCGATTTATCCGGTGTCGGTGCTGCAAACCGCGAGCTGACATACTCTCTCTGTAGCAACTGCCGAAGGCTGCGATAGCGTTCAACCTGACACACCGCTATCGCAGCCTTCGGCAGCTCCTACAAACACCGCGTCGCTGACAGAGAAAACACTTGGCGGCCGTTCAGCGCACGACATGCCGTCCCTCCTCCCCTTTTCGCAATAAAGCGCTTCTGCGCCACGCATTTGTGCCCGCTTCATTTCCCGACATGCCAGTAAATTAAAGGCACGGTCCCGCAGAGCGACCGACAGCAAATCTCCAGCTCGCTCAAGAAATCTGCCAACCATCGGGGAGAACTTCATATGACAGCATCGAGTATCCGCAGCTTCAAACTGGCGAGTCTGGCAATCCTTACCGGCTGCGCCAATATGGCGTTCGCTGAAGACATCACATTTGTGTCCCAGGGCGGCGCTTATCAGGAAGCGCAAAGCAAGGCGATCCTCGAGCCTGCCGCGAAGAAACTCGGCCTGACGCTGAAACAGGACAGTTCGCCCAAAGCCTATCCCATCATCAAAACCCAGGTCGAAAGCGGCAAAGTCACCTGGGATGTCGTTGACCTGCCGACCGGCGACTGCGTACGCGGCCAGCAGGAAGGCTTGTTCGAAAAGCTCGACCTGGCGCTGATCCCCAACGCGGCGCAATTACCCGCGGATCTGAAGGATGATTACAGCGTTGGCTACATCAGCTACTCGACGGTGCTGGCTTATCGCACCGACGCTTTCAAAGGCGACAAGGCACCCAAAACCTGGGCGGATTTCTGGGACACGAAGAAATTCCCGGGGCAGCGTTCGTTGCGCAACCTGCCGCGCCCGACCCTGGAAATAGCCCTCTTGGCCGACGGCGTCGCCCCCGACAAGCTCTACCCGCTGGATGTAGAACGCGCCTTCAAGAAACTCGAAGAAATCAAACCGCACATTTCTACTTGGTGGACGTCGGGCGGTCAGTCCGCACAACTGATCAGCGACGGCGAAGTAGACATGATTCAAGCGTGGAACGGCCGCATTACCGCGGTGCAGGCTGACGGCGCGCCTGTGGCGTTCGATTACAACCAGGGCGTACTGGAAACCAACTCCCTCTGCGTACTCAAAGGCTCGCCACACAAAGTCGCGGCAATGAAGTTCGTCAACGAAGCCATCGACGCAAAACTGCAGGCGGCATTGCCAATGATCATCGATTACGGCCCGCTCAACCCCGAAGCCTTCAAGACCGGCACGATTCCCGCTGAGCGAGCTGCCAAACTTCCATCCGCGCCGGAAAACATCGCCCGTCAGGCTCTGCTGTCGGCCAAATGGTGGGCGTCTGCAGACGGCATCAAGGCAGAGGAACGCTGGTTGTCGTTCGTGCAGAAGAAGTAACAACTGAACGCCTATCCCGGTAGGAGCGAACTTGTTCGCGAGGCGGCAGCACTGACTCACCGCATCAAGCCCTCTCGCCAACAAGTTGCCTCCTACCTGACATCGCCGCCAAATGGGCATCGACATCAAGGCAGAGGAACGCTGGGTGTCGTTTGTGCAGAAGAAGAAGTAACAACTGAACGCCTATCCCTGTAGGAGCGCACGAGCACCGCGAGGCCGCGATAGCGGTGTATCAGACAAGTCGCCATCGCGGCCTCGCGGTGCTCGTGCGCTCCTACAGATTCAGGTTCGCTGCGCTCAACGCAGGACATGCCGTCTACCCGCTCCATTACGCAATAAAGCACTTTGGCGCAGGGCATTTCAGCGGCTTCATTTGCCGACATCTGGGTACAGTGGAAATCGCACGGTCCCGCAGAGTGACCGAAACAGGAAACACCCTCGCTTTCAGCATCTGCCCCCACCTTTCGGGAGTCGTTCACATGCCAACACTCAAGCACGGCGCCTTCCAGCGCTTCAGCCAGACCAAGTGACGGGAGACAGACATGTCCAATGCTTATCTCGCCAAGTCCCTGCCTGAATCCGACAACCACAAGCATCAGCCGCCGCTGACCAATAGCGATGCCCTTGCCCGCGAAGAGCGCAAGGAAAATACCTCGATGATGCTGCTGCTCACCCCGGCGCTGGTCATGGTAGTGGTGCTGTTGATCCTGCCGATGTGCTGGCTGGCGTTCCAGTCGGTGCAGACCGAAGAAGGCTTCTCCCTGGCCAACTATGTCCGTATTTTCGAAGAGCGAATCTATTGGGACACGTTCGTCCTGACCTTCAAGATCAGCCTAATCGTCACCGTGCTGTCGATTTTCCTCGGTTTCCCCATCGCCTATGCCGCTTCCCGCCTGCATGGCTTCTGGGCGAACCTGATTCTGATCTGCGTAATTATTCCGTTCTGGACCAGCGTGCTGGTGCGCTCCTACGCCTGGCTGGTTCTGCTGCAACGCCGGGGGCTGGTCAACCAGACGCTGATCGACATGGGCATCATCGATCAGCCGCTCAACCTGATGCACAACACCACGGGCACGGTAATCGGCACCCTGCATGTCATGTTGCCGTTCATGGTTCTACCGCTGTATTCGGTGATGAAGAAAATCCCGCAGGACCTGATGCAAGCCTCGGAAAGCCTTGGGGCCAAGCCCTTTTACACCTTCCGCCGAGTGTTCTTGCCGATGGCGGCACCCGGCATCATGGCAGGGTCGATTCTGGTCTTTGTCATCTGCCTGGGCTTCTTCATCACCCCTGAACTGCTCGGTGGCGGCCGCACGATACTGGTATCGATGCTGGTCCAGCGCAACGTTGAGCTTTATCACGCCTGGGGCGCCGCGAGTGCGGTCGGTCTGGTGCTGTTGTTGGTGGTATTCCTGATTTTCTGGGGTATCAACAAGTTCATCCCTATCGAACGCATTCTGGGAGCGCGCTAAATGAAACTGGTTGCCTATCTGCGTCAGGTCCGCGTCTCCCACTTGCTCTTCACCGTGTTGGTAGCAGCCATCCTGCTCTACCTGATTCTGCCAGTGCTGATTGTGGTGCCGATGTCGTTTTCCGAGGCGCGCTTCCTGCAATTCCCGCCCAAGGAGTGGTCACTGCGCTGGTACGCGGCGTTCTTCCAGAGCGCTGAATGGATGTCGGCGGCACGGGTCAGTCTGATTACCGCAGCGGTCACTACGGTGGTCAGCCTGCCCATCGGTATGGCTGCGGCCTACGCCATCAATAGCTCCAGCCTGAAGGTCGTGCGCACCCTGCAAATCATTCTGCTGCTGCCGATGATGGTGCCGATCATCCTCATCGCCGCTGGTGTGTTTTTTGTGTACGCCAGGGTGGGTCTGATCAGCACCATGACCGGGCTGATTCTGGCGCACATCATGCTGGCACTGCCCTACGTGATCATCGCCCTGCTGGCAGGTTTGCGTAACTTCGACATGTCTCAGGAAATGGTCGCTCGCAGCCTGGGCATGAACCGATTCCGGGCGTTCATGGCCGTGACATTGCCGCAAATCAAACCAAGCCTGGTCTCGGCCACGCTGTTCGCCTTCATCACCTCGCTGGATGAAACCGTGGTTGCGCTGTTCATCTCCGGTGGCGACAACCAGACCCTGACCAAGCGGATGTTCACAGCCCTGCGCGATGAAATCGACCCGACGATTGCGGCCATCAGCTCGATTCTGATTCTAGCCTCGCTGTTGTTGGTGGTGATCGCCGGGCGCAATAAACCGAGCTGACAACCCCATCTTGTAGGAGCTGCCGAAGGCTGCGAAGGCAATTTGTCTGACACACCGCCTCGCAGCCTTCGGCAGCTCCTACAAGGGAAATGATGAATAGCAACATCTGCCGCCAGCATCGCAAATTCAGCATCTACCACCCGCTCAAGTGGCTATCTCGGCATCGGCCACCGGGCAGACATTCTTAAAATGAGTCCATCGTTCGGACCCTCAAGGCACCTTGATCATGTTGAAAAATACCCTGCGTGACCCTTCCCTTCTCGTTGAGCGCGCCTACGTCAATGGCGAGTGGATCAGCGCCGATGACGGCGCGACGCTGGACGTGACCAATCCCGCCGACGGCAGTGTTATCGCCCGGGTTCCAGCCTTGCAAGCCGCGGAAACCCGCCGCGCCATAGAGGCAGCCGAAGCTCGTTTCGTGTCCTGGCGCGAAGTCCCGGCGGCCGAGCGCGCGCGTTTTCTTGAAGTCTGGTTCAAGCTGATCATGGACAATCAGGAAGACCTGGCGCTGATCATGACCGCCGAGCAAGGCAAGCCCCTTGCTGAGTCACGCGGCGAAATTGCCTACGGTGCCAGCTTCGTCAAATGGTTTGCTGAAGAGGCCCGGCGGATCTACGGCGACACCATTCCTTCGCCGGTCGCTGATCGACGAATCATCGTGCTCAAACAACCGATTGGCGTCGTCGCGGCGATCACCCCGTGGAACTTCCCTAACGCGATGATCACCCGCAAATGCGCTCCTGCTTTGGCGGCGGGTTGTCCGGTGCTGGTCAAGCCTTCTGAAATGACGCCGCTGTCAGCCCTGGCGTTGGCAGTGCTAGCAGAACGCGCCGGAATCCCGGCCGGTGTGTTCAACGTATTGACCGGTTTGCCTGCCGGGGTCGGTGGTGAAATGACCAGCAATCCTGCGGTACGCAAGCTGTCATTCACAGGATCAACCCGGGTCGGCCAACTGCTGATGAGTCAGTGTGCAAGCACCATCAAACGACTGAGCCTGGAGCTGGGCGGCAATGCGCCATTTATCGTCTTCGATGATGCGGACCTGGACCTGGCCATTGCAGGGGTCATGCAGAGCAAATTCCGCAACGCCGGACAAACCTGCGTCTGCGCCAACCGCATTCTGGTGCAGGACGGTATTTATGATCGGTTCGCAGAACGCCTGAGCGCGGCCGTCGCCGAACTGAAAGTCGGTGACGGCCTGCAAACCGGGGTCACGATTGGCCCGCTGATCAATGCCGCCGCCGTGGACAAAGTGACCCGCCATATCGGCGATGCGCTGGAAAAAGGTGCCAGCGTGGTCATTGGCGGAGCGCCTCAGGGCAACGGTCTTTACGTCCAGCCCACCGTCTTGCGCGATGCCAAAGCCGACATGCTGCTGGCCAGCGAAGAAACGTTCGGCCCTGTTGCGCCGCTGTTCCGTTTCAAGGACGAGGCCGAGGCGCTGGCGCTCGCCAACGCCACGCCGTATGGCCTCGGTGCGTATTACTTCACCCAGGACATGCGTCGCGCCTGGCGCGTAGGTGAGCGACTGGAGTTCGGCATGGTCGGTCTGAATACCGGGATTATTTCCATGGAAGTCGCCCCCTTTGGCGGCATGAAGCAGTCAGGCACCGGCCGTGAAGGCTCGAAGTACGGCCTGGACGAATTCCTCGAAGTGAAGGCCTGGCATATCGGCGGTCTGGACTGACGGCCAGCGTTGGACACGGATACCGCCGGGCAGCAGATCCTGTTTTTCCGGCGGCTCAAAACGGCACGAACACGGCCAGCGCCTGTGTTCAGATGGATGCAGACACCCGCTCTGCACAGGAGGACGCTTCATGAATTTCACTGAAGGTTTTGAATCAGTCAGCGTCAATCAGGTTTGCAAGGATTACGGCAGTTTGAAGGCGCTGAACAACGTGAACCTCAAGGTGGAAGCGGGAGAATTCATGTCCCTGCTGGGCCCTTCCGGGTCGGGCAAAACCACATTGCTAAGCATTCTGGGCGGCTTTATCCGGGTCAGCTCCGGCAGCATCCTGTTTGGCGAGCGCGACGTCACGCTGATGCCACCGCACAAACGCGAAATCGGTGTGGTCTTCCAGAACTACGCATTGTTCCCCCACATGACGGTGGGCGAAAACGTTGCCTTTCCCTTGCGCGCCAGAGGTGAAAGCGCCGCCAAAAGCCTCGGCCGCGTGAAGCAGGCACTGGCAACGGTTGAATTGAGCGGCTACGAAAACCGCTCCATTGCAGCACTCTCCGGCGGCCAGCGGCAACGGGTGGCACTGGCCCGGGCGATTGTCTTCGAACCCAAACTGATCCTGATGGATGAACCGCTTTCCGCTCTCGATAAACAGCTGCGCGAGACTATGCAGATTGAGCTGCGCGCCCTGCACAAACGCCTCGGCGCGACGATGATTTACGTGACCCACGACCAGCGTGAAGCGCTGACCATGAGCGACCGCATTGCAATCATGCGTGGTGGCCAGTTGGTACAAGTCGATACACCGCGTCGTCTGCACGATCACCCGTCCGATGATTTCGTCGCCAGCTTCATCGGCGAAAGCACGCTGATCCCGTTGCAACGCAGCGACAGCGGCCTGAACCTGGGCGCTACTGCACTGCGCACAACGCGTCCAATTCCGCCGTCAGGGGACGTATTCCTCGCGCTGCAGTCGGAAAAACTGTTGCTCGACAACGACACGTCAGGCCCCGAGTGGAACCGCCTGCGCGGGCGCGTTTCGGACATCGTGTTCCAGGGTGAAAGCCTCAAGGTATTCGTCGACCTTGAAGGCGGCCCGACCGTCAGCCTGCGTCAACCAAGCCATCACGAAGGCAACCTGAGCCTGCCCCCCATTGGCTCCCCGCTGCTGATGCGTTTGCATCCGGAAGACACCATCGTTGTGCCACGGGCAGCGATTTGACGCAGGGCTTTTATGTGGGAGCTGCCCAGGTGTCCCTGACACAGCGCTGTGCGAATCAACCCAGAACTGTAGGAGCGCACGAGCACCGCGAGGCCGCGATAGCGATTTGTCTGACACACCGCCATCGCTGCCTCGCGGTGCTCGTGAGCTCCTTGTATCTCGACTCTAGCGCCTCACCGCGCCATAGTTCTCGACTGATCATCGAGGGAGAGCAGGAAGCTGTTGAGCTCCTAAGGCCAAGAGCCTCTATTGTAGATAGTGCTCCTGCCC